>CAJVYE010000118.1 GCA_913009285.1 uncultured Nitrospirota bacterium
TTTTAGGTTTCGCATCATAAGACTCAGACAGATCCCTCATTTTACTATACCTTTTTGGGGTAAAGATGTTTTCCACATACCTGTAACTCCCTATTTAAACCGCCTTTCTGGTTTTCGCAACTGCCTCATTTTATTGTCTTCTCAATGTCTTTATGTTTTGAGAGGAATATCCTCTTGTATTCCATCAACTCCTCTTTGGAAATATCCTCACTCTCATCTATTTTCTTGTACACCTCTTCAGGTGCCTCATATATCCACTCACTTATCTCCCTTACATTCGAAATATATGAAGATATCTTTCGATCCACCAGCAGATTTACGATAGTAGTAAAGATCCTGAATATTGAGTCTAATACCTTATTATCTGTCTTCCCATAGAAGTTTAAATTAATATATAATGGGGAATCTTCTTCCGCATCATCCTTACTATATTCAAGGATAACTATCCCCTTCCCGGTAATATCTATTATCAGCCCTGGAAGTAATCTTATTTTATACATTCCCTTCCCATAATATACCTTCTTCTGCCGAGCAGTATATATCTGTTCGAATTCCGCAGTAACCCCATTCCTATCATCCAGGTGGAATATCCCCCCTTTATCCATAGTAATTTCATAATCCATTATCCCAACTTCACTAAGGATTGCAGCGGTCAGAGGAGGCCTTTCTATCAGATACTCCAGGGTAACACTGTCGGTATAAAATGTCTCCTCTTCCCGATCCACATGTATTGTATAGTCTTCTGTAACCCAGCTTATCTCATCACGCTTCTCTACTGGAAGGTTCTTTAGGTATACTTCAAGTTCCTCATTCTTCCCCTTTCCATACAGATCTGAGACAGGAAATAAAATCACAACTATTAGTATTAAGACTATAGACTTTCCCATTACAACAAGCTTTATCCCTATTCACTCTCAGGTTTATTGGATTGTTTACTCCTTAGAGTCCGCTCAAAAATAACTTAGCATTCTAACATCTCATCTTCAGGCCAGCTTTGAGACGTATCTTATACCGAAACCTCTTATGTTTACTTTTAGATCTTGCCATAATCTTCTCCTCTAACCTCAATATATTTATATAACACCCCCCTAAGCCCCATAAATTCAGGATATTTAATAAGGTTTGATCTTACATAATTAATAGTAGGGGGCATGCTCTCCAGATATCTTCCGTTGTTCCTAACTACTTTTTGATATGCGAAGGTACCCAAGGCCTTAAGGTTTCGCTGTATACTCATATAATCAAAGATCCTTCTGAATTCTATCCGATCTATATAGGTATCCTCAATTTCTTCCTTTCGATGTATATAATATTCGAAAAGATCCTCAAAAAGTTCATCATCCAATACAATATATGAATCCCTGAGTAGTGATGCCAGATCATACTGACATGGCCCCATCCTTGCATCTTGAAAATCGAGGATCTTCAGTTTCCCATTGACTACCATGATATTCCTACTGTGATAATCCCTATGGGTAAAACATCTCTCCTGGTCTGACAGGATCATACATATCTTCAGGAAATGATCTCTTATCTCTTTCCTATCCTTTTCCTGGATACTTTTATTTAATAATCCTTCAACCATATGCTCAAGCATAAAATCGAGCTCCCACATAAACTTTTTCACATCAAAACAAAGCCGAAAGGCTATGCAATCCCCTCTCTCTTTTTTGCTTCCCTCTATCTGAATGGTTAGAAGGGTATCGATGGCCTTCTTATAATATCTCCTCTGCACATCTACGTCCTTACCCTTAACCACCTCCTCAAGTGTAAGGCTCCCCAAATCCTCAATGAAAAGAAGGCCCCTGACTTTATCATAGAAGAATAGGTGTGGAACATCTACACCACACCTCTCAAGATGATTAAGGATATCTATATAGGGAAGTTCTTTCTTGATCTGAGGATCTGCCAATCTCATCATGATAACAGATCTAATCTTTCTACTCATAGTAGTACTGTCGCAAGTGATCCTGAAATACCTCCTATCAGAGGCATCTCCCCTCAAAGGAGATACAGATAATTCCTTGATGTCAGATTCGATTATCTTAGAGAGGATCTCCCTAATGTATACCTTTTTGATCTCCATTTTATATGCAATCCTAAATATTCTTTAATAAAAAGTCAAGAAGGTTCTTCTCCAAGATTTTCCCCTTGAAAATATAATAAAAAGATGATAGTAATTGTTTTATTATGGCTGAGATCATAAAACTTCCACTACCTCTACTAAAAGGTACTATGTCAGTAGAGGAGGCAATCAGTAAAAGAAGAAGCGTAAGAAACTTTCAGGATAAACCACTTATGTTGTATCAGTTATCCCAGCTTCTCTGGTCCGCCCAGGGGATCACACGCAGGTATAAAAGGGCTGCTCCTTCAGCAGGTGCTACCTATCCCCTTAATATTATCATAGTGGCAGGTGATAGTGGGATAATAGATCTAGTTGGAGGGGAGTACCTCTACAGGGTATCAGACCACTCCCTGAAACTGATAAAAAAAGCTGATATAAGGAGCCCCTTATCCAGCGCCGCATTAGGACCATCGTTTATAGGGACTGCACCACTTACTCTGGTTATCACTGCTGTCTATTCAAGGACTACTTCACATTATGGGAATAGGGGGATAAGATATGTGGATATGGAGGCTGGCCATGTGGGTCAGAATGTATCTCTTATGGCGGTCTCTATGGGATTGGGGAGTGTTATGATAGGTGCCTTTTCTGATTCAGAGGTCTCATCTGTTTTACAGCTTTCAAAAGAATATATCCCACTTTATATCATACCTATCGGTTATCCCGTCTCAGATGAGGTGTAAGGTGAAGGGTCTAAGGTGTAGGGCATTTATTTTGTAAACCGTAAGCGTTCACAGAACACTGAAATTTGAAATTGGAAATTAGAAAAAAAATGAAAAAAGTTTACGAATTAGAGGTTTACAAACTATCGGAGGAATTATCGGATTTGGTTTGGTACGACTTTGACAAGTGGAACAAAAAGATTCAAAACACAGTTGGTTATCAGATTATACAATCATCTGATAGTATAGCTGCGATATGATAACACAAATTTCCAATTTCCAATTTCAGTGTTAAAGTGAACACTTACAATCTTTTGTTGGGCCGAGTCTGCCCAACAAAATGTCTGTGTCCATTCACTAAGTTATTTCTCTTTCCATGAGATTACCTTGTTCCATTTGAATGGTTGATCTAGTGGCTTTGGTACAGGAGAGGCTCCACTTATCTGAGAATATGACATTACCTTACCATCCTTTCTTACAAGGAGAGTTATATCAGAGGGAATACCAATTTGTTTAAAATCTTCACTATTCTTTATTACATTCTCAGACTCCCCGGTATTCACTGTATCTTCAAATACAACTTCCTTATATGCAGTACCGGTCTCATAATATAGGGCATAAATGGTCCCCTCTCCGGAACACTCTATCCCTTCTGCACAGGGATTAGTATATGGAGCAAATGTGGTAAAGATGACCAGACCACCGAATACTACTGGACTATTTAACGATCTCTCTGCAGAAAGTCCCTTATTTTCACCTTCTTCTATGTCTATTAGCGCTGGATTACGTGCCCCCCTTAAATCTATGCGCCATCCATCAAAACTGTCCTTTACCTTAGAGATAAGCTTGTCAAAGGTTTTAACTTCAACACCGTCAATTTCAACATTTTCTAAGCCTCCACCTTCTTTTACAATCACCGATGTTGCATTAAAGAGTTCACTTGCCTGATCACAATTCTGCTTAAATTCACTATTATCACTATCCCAGCACAGGTCCTTTACACCATAGAAACTCTGTTTACTTTCATCTCTCCTGTCATCTTTGTTAAAGAATCTACCTGTACCGAAATATACCCAGAGTTTATTATCACTATCTATAGCCACATCTGGTGCAGAGATTATTGCCTGACCTTCGGCTGTAAAAGGGTCTGTTTCAAAAAGGGTTGAAACCTTCCATTTATCAATCTCTTTATCCTCTTTATCCATCAATATCCTGAGCATCTTACCGTTCCATACTCCATTATCTCTGTAGGTCAGACCTATGTAACACACTTCTGTACTATATAGACTCTCACCTGAAACAACATCAACTTTAAAATCAATATCAAGGCAAACCGGATCTCCCATAAAGGCATTATCCTTACCTAGAATTAAAGGTGTATTTTCTTTATCGAATACCCTTTTTGGTTTATGTGTTTCTATATCCAGACCTTTTAATAAATCCAGAACAAAAATGCTAGCACTCTGATCACTGGTACCATCATTTTCTGTAGGACCTGACCCTACAATCACAAACCAATTATTATCTACCTTTGCTATTGCAGGGTATGAGGTGGTAAAGCCTAGATCAGGATGTGTAAATTCCCATAACAGACTTGGAACCGTGTCGTCCGGATCTGTTACATCGAGTGCAAAGTAGGCTGACCCGAATGTCCTGGAATTTTCCCCACCATCGAAATTGTTTATTGTTAATTCCCCTCCGCCAAACCTCATTCCACCGATAAGTACTGTACCCCAACCTTCTGGATGGTCAGTATCAACAAATATTTTTGCATCTACTACCTTGGGTTTCAGATCCACATAATAGACATGGGTATAACTCGGGTCGGTCAGCCACCTGAGCTGGGGAAGTAGATTGTAAGGAATATACGCCCATAACTCTTTTCCTATATTACTACCCTCATACCATCCATACTGCGTTCTATTATCGGGTTCTGTATAGATCGGAAGAGCGTCGTGTAGGGAAAGAGTGTAGATCTCGGTGGTCGCCGTATCATTAAAAAAAAAACAACACAAACACAAGATTAC
>CAJVYE010000119.1 GCA_913009285.1 uncultured Nitrospirota bacterium
TTTTTAATGATACGGCGACCACCGAGATCTACACTCTTTCCCTACACGACGCTCTTCCGATCTCTTCTCTAGCTCGTCTTTGATTAAATTCATAATGTAGGCATTTTCATTTTGGAGGTTCACAGATTTTCACAGATGAACACAGATAAAAAGTTAACTAACAAAAAATCCGTGATAATCTGTGTAAATCTGTGAGCAAAAATAATAAGTTCACGTTAATTATCGATTTCAAGCTCAAGATCCTCAATCATTTGTAGATCTTCTTCAAAATTTCTTCCTTTGGTGGTCAAATAGTTCCCTGCCATTATGGAGTTGGCACCAGCAGCAAATATCATGGACTGCAGGTTACGAAGGTTGTATTCTCTCCCACCAGCTACCTTGATATCCTTTGTCGGGAGAATAAATCGATATGTGGCTATGATTTTTAGTATCTCCATAGGCCTTAACGGGACAGCCCCCTCTAATCTTGTTCCTGCTATAGGATGTAAAAAGTTTAGCGGGATAGAATCTACGTCTAACTCTTTAAGGGTGAATGCAAGCTCAATCCTCTGTTCAGGGGACTCTCCCATGCCAAAGATACCACCGCAACATACCCTGAGTCCTGCCTCTTTGGCTGTCTTTATAGTCTCTACAGCCTCATTATACCCATGTGTGGTGCAGATATCCGGGAAAAAACTCCTCGCTGTCTCTAAATTGTGGTGATATTCTTGCAGTCCTGCCTCTTTTAACCTGTGAGCTAATTCATTGTTCAGGATACCAAGAGAGGCACAGCGGTGAATACTACTCTTCTCCCTGAGCCTCTTGATGGATAGACAGATACCTTCCAGGTCTTCAGGGGCTTCAATACCCTTTCCGCTGATTACTATGCCGAACTTATGGGCTCCAGAGGCTGATGCCTGTTGTGCACCTTCCAGTATCCTGTCACTATTTAATAGTGAATATTCCTCTATGTCTGTCTTATGATGAACAGACTGGGAACAGAAGGCACAGTCTTCCCCACATTTTCCTGACTTAGCATTAATAATAGAGCAGAGGTTTATCTTTCTCCCTTTGTATCTCTCTCTGATCCTGTTAGCAGAGGCAATAAAGTCGTAGAAATTTGTCCTATTAATCTTAGTAAGCCAAAGTGCCTCCTCAGGGGTTATATCGTTCCCTGCCAGGACCTTCTGTTCACTCCTTTTGATTTTGACAAGAGCTACTGACATATCTTCAAAACTTCAATATACATGCTATTAACTATTGATGATTCCTTTATTTAACTCTGATATAAAATCTTGTCATAAATCATGTATAAAAGTCAATTATATATTAGTTAGAGGTTTCAAAAAAGCCTTGACAAAGAGGGGTGCTTAAGCTAATATTAGCCATAATTTCTTACGTATAATAAAATGGAGTTAATTATGGATTTTGGAGAAGTTCTTAGTATACTTAAAGACGATTTGAATAAAGTAGAGGCATCTATAAAGGAGAATTTCCAATCGGATGTAGTGTTGATTCCCACAATAAGTAACTATCTTTCCAATGGCGGAAAGCGTATAAGACCCATTCTTATTCTAATCAGTTCGAGGCTATGCGGATATAATAATGGGAATAAACATATAACCTATTCATGTGTGGCAGAGTTTATTCACACTGCAACCCTTCTCCATGATGATGTGTTAGATGAGGCAGAGATACGCAGAGGAAATCCTGCTGCCAATCTGAGGTGGGGAAATGGGGCAAGTGTGCTTGTGGGTGATTTTCTTCTCTCAAGATCCCTTACCATGATGGCCGAGGTCAAAGACCCAAGGGCAATCTTCTATTTTTCTGAGGCATCCAGGAAAATGGTGGAGGGAGAGGTCCTGGAGTTGACAAATCCCTTTAATTTGAATATCACAGAAGAGAAGTATATCGATATTATCAAACGCAAGACAGCAGCTCTAATGTCTGCGAGCTGCCGTGTGGGAGCTATTCTGGCAAAGAGTCTATCAACCGAGGAGGATACATTATCAAACTTTGGGGCAAAGGTCGGGACTGCCTTTCAATTGGTGGATGATGTATTTGATTATATATCTGAGGAGGGCAAGATTGGGAAACAGGTTGGCAAGGACATCACAAATGGTAAGATCACACTTCCCATGATACATCTATATAATAATGCCTCCCAAGAAGATAGGAAATCAATAGAGGAGATAGTAAAAACAGGAAATACTCAGAAGGAGAATTTCAATAAAATAGTTGATTTGATGAAGAAATATCATTCAATAGATTATACTATGGATAAGGCGAGGGGGTATATAAGAGAGGCGAAGGAAGAAATGACCAGCTTTAAGGACTCTCTTTACCTGAATGCAATCCTCTCTGTTGCCGACTATATAGTAGAAAGGGATATGTGAGATGGATGCACCCTCTTGTTAAGTTAGCAAAAGAGACTATTAAGAGATATATAAGGTCAGGAGAGACCCTTTCAGTCCCGGAAAAGCTTACAGATGAGATGAAGGAGAAGAGAGGTACCTTTGTATCTCTCAAAAAGAAGGGGTATTTACGTGGATGTATAGGAACTATCTCTCCTATGCGATCTAATGTGGCTGAGGAGATAATCTCCAATGCTATCAGTGCTGCAATAAAAGACCCAAGGTTCCCTCCTGTGACCATAGACGAACTTGATGATTTGGATATCTCAGTAGATGTCCTATCTGAAGCAGAAAAGATCTCAGATATTGATCAATTAGACCCCAAAAGATATGGTGTAATTGTTACCAGTGGTAGGAAAAGGGGCCTTCTCCTACCAAATTTAGAGGATGTTAATACCATAGAAGAACAGATAGATATAGCAAAAAAGAAAGCGGAGATAGAACCGGATGAGGATGTAGAGATAATGAGGTTTGAGGTAAAGAGGTATAAATAAAGTTATCTTTGAGCGAGTCCTTACTGTTTTTTCTTTAACTTTAATTCTTTTAAGATCGATAATCGGGGATCGATCTCTTCAGATTTATCACAACTGCACCTTCTGATATTAAGGTTCTGGCCGCAAACAGGGCATAACCCTGCACATTCAGGGGTGCAGAGGGGTTTTATGGGTATGGCCAGGACAATCTGATCTCTCACCGGAAGGATGATATTCAACCTGTTATTCGAATAGTAAGATACATCCATATCACTCCTTGTTAACTCGACCTCTTCATCGGACGGCCTCAGGGTTTCAGGTAAATAGGTAACCTTAAATTCGGTATCTCCACTAAGTGTGAAACTAGCAACACACCTGCTGCAGTTTGTTTCTATAGTAAATGAGATCTTGCCTTGAAGATATATATCATCACCAACCTTTGTGATATTGCAGTGTATTGAGACCGGTTTTATAATTCTAAAATCTGCTTCTTCAATCTTAAAAAAGGAGGCATCCTTCATAACTTCAAGGTTTAATCCTTCTTTTGGTATGTCTGTTATGTCGATCCATATATCTGATGGATTATTTTTCATTGAAAATCACCTCTTAAATTAATTTTCGATTTAAAGAAAGGAGAATAATAACTAAATTAATCTAAAAATTGAAAATTATTCATATCACTCTGATTTTTAAAGACTATAAATGGAAATTCTCATACTATTTAATTAATCTTACCTTTTTTTAAATCGAAAATCGAAAATCGAAAATATATTATATTAAATTCCTTGTATACTTTCAAGAATATTTAGAATAATTCCTTCCCTTAATCCGAAATCACTTATTATCATCTTCTCAAAACCGAGTATCTCCATCGTATTTATTACTATAATCGAGCCAGGTATTATAATATCTTCCCTTCCCCTTTCAAGTGATGGCATATCACTTCTCTCCTCCAATGTCTTTGACATCAGATCATTGAGTATCTCCCTGATACGATTGATAGAGATTATGTGACCATTGATCATAGACGAATCATATGGGAAAAGATCCATATCAATCGCTGCAAGGGTGGTAATAGTCCCGGCAGTCCCTATCAGTTCGGATCCACCTTTATATCCTATATCCTCTCCCATGTGAGAATATATCTCAGACTTTACCTTCAGAATCTTCTTCTTAATCTCCTCTTCTAATCTCCTATATTCATCCCTCTTTATCGGGTCTGAAGAGAGATATCTCTCGGTCAAATGGACAACGCCGAGATCAGTACCGACCAGCCTAACTGGCCTTTTCCCATCAGTAAGGATAAATTCTGTACTACCACCCCCTATATCATAGACCAAGCCCCTCTCTATATTGTGAGGGATACCCATGAATACCCCTAATAGAGTACGCCTAGCCTCCTCCTCCCATGATATTACCTCAATCTTAATGCCTGTCCTCTCCCTCACCTTCTGTACAAAGTTATCTCTGTTTTCTGCTTCCCGGACAACGCTGGTGGCAACTGCTGATACCTTCTCGCAGTTAAAGCTATCAACCTTATCCTTGAAGTCACAGAGTACTGGTATTACCCTCTCTATTGCATCATTGGCTATGCGCCCCCTGTTAGAGAATCCCCCACCAAGACGGGTAATCACCCGATCTGAATAGAGTCTCTTGAATGAAGAGGGTGCATCCGCTTCTACAATCAGGAGACGCGTTGTATTAGTGCCGATGTCTATAGATGCTAAAATCAAGTGATAATTTCTCTCTTTAATTAAAAGGCTATTAGGACTTGCGGAAAATGTGAAGTTATTTTTCCGCAAGCTCTTAGGGCTCGGTCAAAAATAAAATGAAGATCGGAAGAGCACACGTCTGAACTCCAGTCACATTCCTTTATCTCGTATGCCGTCTTCTGCTTGAAAAAAAAAAAAAATAA
>CAJVYE010000120.1 GCA_913009285.1 uncultured Nitrospirota bacterium
GGTGTATGTATGGATGTATGGAGTTGAGATGTTGTAAGGTAGATATGGATAATATGAGGTGGCATATGACAGCAGGTTTGTTTTTCGTTTTTTTTTTAATGATACGGCGACCACCGAGATCTACACTCTTTCCCTACACGACGCTCTTCCGATCTCAAATGTCTGATGTTGATGATATAATACGGGTTGCGGGTTGCGGGTTAGAAGAGTTAAAGTTAAAGTTACAAGCATATTAAACTCGCAACCCGCAACCCGTAACTCGCAAGAGGTTGATTTTCAGATGAAGGCCATGATTTTAGCAGCAGGATACGGGGATAGATTACGTCCCCTCACAAACCATCGACCAAAGGTCATGATCCCTATTGTTAACATACCGATCCTTGAAAATACCATCACATTTTTAGCAAAAAATAATATTCGAGAGGTGATGATAAATACTCACTATCTATCAGATAGTATAACGAAATATTTTGGTGATGGGTCAGATCGCGGAATGAGGATCAGTTACTCATATGAAAATGAAATTCTAGGCACCGCGGGTGGGATAAAGATGGCTGAGGATTTCTTCAAGGATGAGACCTTCCTTGTCATTAATGGAGATATCTTGATCGATTTAGATCTAAAGGAGGTGATCAGGTTTCATCAACTGAAAAGATCATTTATTACAATGGTACTGAGAGAAGATGAAAAGGCTGATGAATACGGCCCCATAAGCATCAATCAAGAAGGAAAGATATGCCGGTTTCTTGGCAAACCTGCAGGGCTTAGTAATGATAATCTGATTAAGACGATGTTTACAGGGGTTCATATTATGGAACCCGGGATACTAAACGAGATCCCTCAAGGAAGATACTGCGGAATAACAGATGAGGTCTACCCACATCTCCTGAAAAAGGGATTACCAATATATGGTTATATCACCTCTGATTACTGGAAGGATATAGGAACACACCATCGCTATATAGAAGCACATAAGGATATATTGAATGGAAAATTCGATATGCATGTCAAGCTCAAAAGGCCGGGGAAAAGGGATACTGAAAAAATACGAGCCACTAAAATAATTCCACCTGTAATAATTGGTGATAATCCCTCTATAGGTGAAGGGGTAGCAATAGGACCCTATACCGTGATAGGGAGAAATTGTATCTTAAAAAAAGGTACAACTATTGAAGAGAGCATCCTCTGGGATGATATATCTATAGGGCACAATGTGAAGATATCAAACTCAATTATCGGTTCAGAGGTTCAAATACCAGACTTCAGCAGTCTATATAATGAAGTTATTACCTGAATCTTGAGCCGTTTTCGCACAAGGAGTCTTTTTCCCCGGTAGCCGCAGGCTTCAGCCTGCGTAAAAGCGCAGGCTGAAGCCTGCGGCTACCGGGTTTGTATCATATCCATTTATAACCTAACTGGTTAAAGGCATTAATAATAATCCCCTGAGCGGACGTATACTCGGGGCTTTCTTTCTTACGAAGTAAAAAATTCCTTTGACTTGCTTTTTTTCTATGTTACATTAACCTCACTAAAATTACATGTAATAATAGTTGCAAAAATAATGAAAAAATCTGAAAAGAAAAAAGAATTGGAAAGAGCCGGAGCAAAACTGCCGCCCCGTGTAATTGAACGGCAAATTAAGAAAAAAATAATTCCATGGATGGAGAGAGAGGAAATAATTGTGATTACCGGCGCCCGTCAGACAGGGAAAAGCGTCCTTCTTTACCAATTAATATATGATTGTCTTCTGCCAAAGACCAACAACATATACTATTTTAATCTCGACATCCACCATCAGTTAAGTTTTTTTGATGACCCGGACCGTTTGGTGGATTTAATTAATAGTGTGAAAGGCAGGGCTTACGTTTTCATTGACGAGATACAGCGTTTGAAAGAGCCTGGACTATTTTTAAAAGGAATCTATGACATGCATCTGAATGCAAAAATAATAGTTTCAGGATCAAGCAGTCTGGAAATAAAAAGCAGGGTGCAGGAAGCATTAACCGGACGAAAAGTAGTTTTTCATCTTAATCCTTTTAATATTGAAGAACTTTTTTCTGCGTTGTTTCCTGCAAAGAAAATAAATGATGTTTTTAATAATGATAAAAACTTTAAGAGAGTCTTAGATCATTATCTTACTTATGGAAGTTATCCTGCAGTAACTCTTACTGAAGATGAGGAGTTAAAGTTAAGACTGCTTGAAGAAATATTCCATAGCTATCTTGAAAAAGATATTAAATCCTTCCTTAAGATTGAGAATGAAAATGCCTTCAGCAATCTTGTTAAAATTCTCTCCTCTCAAATAGGAAATCTGGTTAATAAAAATGAGCTGTCAAATACTCTGGGTATTCATAAAAATACACTTGACAACTATTTATTCTATTTGGAGCAGACATTTGTTGTGGATTTTGTAAGGCCATTTTATAAAAATCCTCGAAAGGAACTCTTAAAGAGCCCAAAAATCTATTTTCGTGATATCGGACTCAGGAATTTTGCCATAAGTAACTTTAACAACTTTGAGTTCCGTCCGGATAAAGGCAGAGTCTATGAGAACTTTTCTTATCTTTCCCTGAAAGAGAAACTATGGGCTTCCGAACAAATCAATTTCTGGCGGACCAAGGCAGGGGCGGAAGTTGATTTCGTTATAGTTAAAGGATTAAAGCCCTTGCCCTTTGAAGTGAAGGCTTCCCGGATTAAGGAGTTCAAAATCAGTAAATCACTTAGAAATTTTTTGCGATCTTATCATCCTGAAGAGGCATATTGTATAAATCTGTCGCTTAAAGGTAATTGCCAGATAGAAAATACAAGTGTATCTTTTTTAGCTCCGGCGGATTTGGTGAAAATGGAATTGTGAAGAATCAGAAAAAAATGTAGTGAACTAGCACCACTACCTCCCATAAGAAAGTCTGTTAGCTAATTGGATTGGCAGTCCTTCTTCCAATATCTTCTCTTGAGCCTTAGCAATATTATATGAAACCCTCTTTATCTTAATAGTCTCTGTCTCTGAATCATATACAGCAAAAGAAGACCTTGGATCTCTATCTCTCGGTTGCCCAACACTGCCGGTGTTTATAATATATCTACTACCACTATTAAGCCTTTTCTCTCCTTTGTGTATATTTACATCCCCATCAGTGTCCTTCTCTATAATCATAGGGAGGTGAGAATGTCCAATAAAACATATCTTTGTATCAAAAAAATTGAAGTTCTCAATAGCATCAGAGATATTTATTATGTAATGCCACTTATCAGGTTCCTTTGGAGATGAATGTACAAAGGTAAGCCCTTCATAAGTCAAATTCACGCTCAACCCCCTCAGATACTCCCTATTTTTCTCTGTCAGATTTTTCTCTGTCCAGAATATAGCATGCTTGGCAGATGGATTAAAGTATGTTATATCTGTCAACCCAATAGCAGCATAATCGTGGTTACCAGCTAAGGTTAGTGATCTATCTACGATGGATCTTATTATCTCTATTACCTCATTAGGATTCGCGCCATAACCAACCATGTCACCTATGAAGACTAACTTCTCATATCTTAGTCTTTTTATCTCATATAGTACAGCCTGAAGTGCCTCTAAATTTCCATGCACATCAGAAAAAACAGCATATCTCAAATCATAAATCCTTTCTCTACCCAAAATCCATGGAGATATCTAACTTACTCTTCCCCTTAAATCTCTCAACAGAGTATTTAACAGCCCTATTAAGTATATTAATCTTTCTTCTATCATTCTCAACTATCTTTACTACATAGTCTTTACCATCCTTTAACATTCTGGAAAAACCTTTTAATATCCCGTCCATAGTATCCTCGGCAATACGGGCATAATCGAGATCAGATATATTCTTTATAAATATCTCCATCACAAAATCATAAATGTCTAATTTAGAAATAACTGTTATTAGATTGGAGTAGCTATGTGATATCTTTGAAGAACTGAGATTGGTACTCTTTCCCATCCCTAATAACAATATCTTATCAGGGGATATCTTGTTCTGACTTGGCAGAAGGGTCTTCTCTCTAAATGCTCCGGATATCTTCTTTTGTTTAATAAGATTTGATATCTGTCCATTTAATAACCAATCGATGATACCAGCATATCCTTTCAGGGGAATCACATCCTTAAAAAAGGTTACAACAGCTATATCGGTTTCTGTTTTAATTAATTCTTGAGAGAGAATCTTTATCTTTATCAATCAGGTTCTCCTCCTCAATCTTTTTCTTTATCTTGTCTAAGACGCCGTTAATAAATGCCGCGGAATCAGCTGTGCCAAATCTCTTAGCAATCTCAATTGCCTCATCTATAGTAACACTGGGATGAATATCATCCATTGAAAGGAATTCGTTAACTGCTATTCTCAGAATATTCCTCTCTACAAACCCTATCCTATCCAAATGCCAATGTTCGCTGCATCCTTCAATAAGAGAGTCTATTGTGTTTCTATTCTCAACCGTACCTGTTACTAATCTCTCAGTAAAGAGTCTTATATCCTCCGGATAACTCTTATATGACCAAAAGGGACCAAAAATATCTCTAGGATCCTCTTTGGTAATATCACTCTGATAAAGGATCTTCACAGCTAGTTCTCTTGCCTTTCTACGCCTTCTCATATAAAATTTTATCTCTAATCTTCCATATTCTCATACAGATTTGCCATCTCTATTGCAGAGATAGCCGCATCCCAACCTTTATTCCCGGATTTTGAAAGATCGGAAGAGCGTCGTGTAGGGAAAGAGTGTAGATCTCGGTGGTCGCCGGATCATTA
>CAJVYE010000121.1 GCA_913009285.1 uncultured Nitrospirota bacterium
TCTGATGTTTTATGTTTTTGTTTTTTAATGATACGGCGACCACCGAGATCTACACTCTTTCCCTACACGACGCTCTTCCGATCTGTTTAGACAAACTGACCTCTGAGATGCAGGCAAAATATCAACCCAAGAAGGGAAATAGATTTAATCTAAGCAAAATAACCTATGAAATTGGTTCCCCAAAGATATACAATAAAGGGATTGAGTTTGAGGTCAGTTCAAAGATTCCACAGGATGAACTCCAGGGCCAAAAAAAGATGGAGAAATATTTCAATAAGATAAAAAGTTTTATAATGAAGGGAAAGAAAAAGCCAGATTCCATAGATATGGAAAACATAGTATGGGATGTAGATAAGGATACAGAGAAGAAGAGGGATTACGTAAAACTGAGTTACCGATATAAATTTGATGAATTATACGATGAGAAGAAGATAATGAAGGAGTCTGAGGCATTGAAAAATTCCCCTTCATCAAAAGATATTCCCGACATCCCCGGGGTAGTGACCATTTCAGGAAAGCTTGTCCTCCTCTCTATCAGGGACTCTATATATGAGAATGTAAAGGCCATTATACAGGATTTCATCAATGTAAACTCTAAGGTGAGGAAGGAATTTAATCCATAAATCTATATCCTCCTCTTTATTTCCTTGGCAATCTTTACATTAATATGTGAAACCCTCATTATCTCCTCTACGGATGCCTCTCTCAAGCTCTTCAGGCTCCCAAAATGAGTGAGGAGAGTATGCATACGTTTTTTCCCTATACCGGATACATCCTCTATAATCGAGTGGAGGCTATCCGTATCCCTCAATCTCCTGTGATAGGTAATGGCAAATCGGTGTGCCTCATCCCGTATCCTCTGAAGGAGATGTCGTTCATGTGAGTTTAAAGGGAGTAGGATAGGTTCCTTCAGGGAGGGCTGGTATATCACATCGGTTTTAGGATCTCTACGGTCTTCGCCCTTTGCTATTCCTATTACATCAATATCCTTTACCTTTAATTCCCTTAATACCCTGAGACCAGTGTTAAGTTGTCCCTTCCCACCATCGAGAATGATCAGATCAGGCATGGTCTCTCCCTTTTCAGAAAGTCTGCTATATCTCCGGCGAATCACCTCTGCCATCATACCACAGTCATCAGCGCCTTCTATATCCCTTATCCTGAATCGTCGATAACCCTCCTTATTTGCCTTACCATCCAAGAATGAGACCATTGACCCTACAGGAGTTGTTCCAGATATATTGGATATATCAAACGCCTCTATCCTCCTCGGGATATTGCTTAAATTCAAGGATCTCTTTAACCCTTCAAGGATAGAGTCTTCTGATCTCTTCGAATCAAAGGCAATACTAAAAGAGTACATAGCATTCTTAGCAGCCATTATGACAAGATCTCTCTTCTTCCCCCTCTTAGGGACAAAGATGGATACCTTAACCCCTTTTTTCTCAGAAAGCCACTTTTCTAGAAGGGGAAGATCCTCGATATCCTCCATGATTAGTATCTCCTTTGGAATAAATACATCTCTCCCATAATATTGTTTTATAAACGATGATAGGATCTCCTTAGCCTCGATACCTTCAATTCCCCTCAGGTTAAAACCCTTATCCCCAATCATCTTTCCTCCCCTGACAAAGAGTATCTGGAGAGTTGCCCTGTCTCCTTCCCTGTGCAAGGCAAGTATATCCTGATCCTCCAGGGATGTAGATATTATCCTCTGTTTCTCGATCACACTCTTTACAGCAGCTATCTGATCCCTTATCCTTGCCGCCTCTTCATATCTCATATTTTCAGATGCCTCCTTCATCCTTTCCTTTAAGTAGCGGATAAGATCATCATTCCTTCCCCTGAGAAATAAGGCCACCTCCTTCACTATCTTCCAGTACTCTTCTTTGGTAACATATCCTGCACATGGTGCAAGACACCTTCCCATCTGGTAGTTCAGACATGGACGTCTCTTATAACCTCCATTCAAATTATCCTTGCTCTGCCTTAGAGGAAATATCTTGTATATTAGCCTAAGCGTCTCTCTGGCCTTCTTTACAAGTACATATGGACCAAAATACCTTGCCTTGTCCTTTTTGACCCTCCGGACAACTAACAATCTGGGGAATTCTTCATCTATAGAGAGTTTCAGATAAGGATACTCCTTATCATCCCTTAGCATTACATTGTACTTGGGTTTGTGTTTCTTAATGAGGTTGCTTTCGAGTATGAGCGCCTCTACCTCTGTTGCAGTGGTAATATAATCAATATCAGTAACCTTTAATACCATCTGCTGAATCCTTGATGAAAGCCTTCTTAGATCCTGAAAATACGATCTTACCCTGGAACTTAAAGACTTCGCCTTACCAACATAGAGTATATTTCCCTTGGCATCCTTCATCAGGTATATACCCGGGACAGATGGTATGTTATCTAATTTTTCTGTTATATTCATAAGTTAAAAGGAGGTAACTATTCAGCGAATTATAAAATCATTTGTTTTTAGCCCTGAAGGGGCATAAGCACATAGCCGTGGGTAAAGCCCACGGACCAAGATATATCAAAATTTATAGCCCTGAAAGGGCGGAAGAAAATAGTTATTTTTTATTCGCTCAGATTTATCTTTCACCCCTTCGGGGCTATATGTTTTTTTTCTTTATCCGTGGGCTTCACCCACGGCTATATGCTTTCAGCCCTTCGGGCCTAAATTAGATTTATCAAAAAAATACGCTGAATAGTTACAGAAGTTAACTCATTCTGGAACTGTCTAAAATCATGGAATTTGGTGGAACCATCAGTAATAATCCTAAAATGTTCAAGATCTTTGAAATTGTCAAAAAGATCGCCATAACAGATCTCCCTGTGCTTATCCTAGGAGAGAGTGGTACAGGAAAGGAGTTAATTGCAAGGGCGATTCATTATAATAGTAAAAGAAGAAATAAGGCATTCTTTCCTATAAACTGTGGCGCCCTTCCTGAAACCCTTCTAGAAAGTGAGCTCTTTGGATATAAAAAAGGGGCATTTACCGGGGCTACCTCAGACAGGGATGGTGTGTTTAAGGCAGCCGATAGAGGGAGCCTTTTTCTGGATGAGATAGGAGAGTTACCTCTTAATCTACAGGCAAAATTGCTAAGAGTTCTCCAGGACGGCGAATTAAAGGTACTCGGCAGCGACGAAAACATAAGTGTAGATGTCAGGATCATATCCGCCACCAACTCAGACTTAGATAAGAAAACTAGAGAGAAGAGCTTCAGAGAAGACCTTTACTATCGGCTAAATGTTGCATCTATTCATCTACCACCTTTAAGGGACAGGCTCGACGATATCCCACTTATAGCTCTCCACTTCATGAAAGAGGCAATGATGAATCTTAATAAGGAGTTTAAAAATATAGAACCAGAGGTATACGAGATGCTATCTCGCTACTCATGGCCAGGCAACATCAGAGAGCTGCAGAATATCATTTATAATGCAGTGGCAATGGCTGATTCCCCACCCACAATTAGAAGAAAAGATCTGATAGGGCTACGGGAGAAGATCAGTCAGAGCCCTACGAGAACACGCCTTAAAGAGGCCCTCGACAAATTAACTCTCGATGATCAGGACCTGTATGCAGGCAATTCACAGGCAGCAAAGAGCGGTTATGACGGCTCTAAAGAGTTAACAGAGATACCATTTTACCTGGCCCGTGAGGAGTTTGAAAAGGATTATATTAAGAAACTCATAGAGAGGACCAATGGCAATATCTCAAAGGCCTCCAAGATCGGCAAGATCAGCAGGAAGAGCTTGCGAACCAAGGCCCAAAGATATGGACTGATAGAAGGTGAAAGGTAGGAGGTAGGAGGTAGGAGTTAGGAGTTATAAGTTAATTTATAAGCGTTCACAGAACACTGAAATTGGAAATTGGAAATTAGGTAATAGTTCAGCCATAATTTTAATCCTTAAAAAGCATAGTAACCGTTCACGGTTTGAAATTGGAAATTTGAAATTGGAAATTTGTGTTATCATATTTTTTTGCTGTTAATAAACGCATTCAACTTTGGACCAAGTTTTTCAATTACTATTTGGTATTATGATTTTTTTCCAATTTCCAATTTCTAATTTCCAATTTCTAATTTCAGTTCCGGGCAGAAATGCCCACTTTGTTGCTCAGCACCCCAAAAGCGGGCAAAACTCCCCACTTTGCTACTTATATTCTTCCACATTAAACGATTCAACGATCCATACACTTTAAAATAACTTCTATTATATTAAATAGTTACCTTGAAAGCAGGCATTTTCTGCCCTATTAATTCATTTCTTGGCACATGATTTGCTGTATTTGGCCTCAGGATGTACTTTAGGGACTGTAAAATAATAACTTTTACAGTCCCTAACTACTTAAAAGATCAAAATATCCGAGACATAGGAAAAGGAGATATTTTAAAGATGAGTTCGGATAATGAAACTAAAATCATAAAAAAACAGATCATGGATTACCTCAAAAGATTTCCCGATGCCAAGGACTCAGCAGAAGGGATTGCAAAGTGGTGGGTCAAATATCCAGAACAGAGTGTAAAAAAAGCAATTAAAGAGTTATTCCAAGAAAAGAAGCTTGCAAAGATAGATGATGGAACAACAAACATTTATGGACTGAATGACTATAAAAAGAGGTCGTAAATTAATTTTCGTTTTTCGTTTTTTTAAAGAAGGAGAATAATTTAGAACGAGGTTCACGATGATTATTCAATGTCCCAAATGCAAATCAAGATACAGGGTTGACCTCTCTGAAATAACCGAGAAGAGAAAA
>CAJVYE010000122.1 GCA_913009285.1 uncultured Nitrospirota bacterium
ATAAGTCGTGCGTAAACTAAAGGAAGGTAATGGAGTTAATATGTGTGCTCTTCCGATCTAAATGGTTTGTTTGTTTTTTTTTTTCAAGCAGAAGACGGCATACGAGATAAAGGAATGTGACTGGAGTTCAGACGTGTGCTCTTCCGATCTGAAGAAGGTTATTATGGAACGGATGAATCATCATTAGTGGAACGGGTTGGTTTGGAGGTTAGAGCGATCATCGGTTCCTACCTCAACATAAAGATTACAGATCCCGAAGATCTTCTTTTAGGGGAGATGATCCTTGAGAGATTTAATTCTATGATATAAAATTTTTCTCTTCATCAAGTATCTGTAAGATGATCTTTATTAACATGGGATCAAATTGAATACCAGAGGCCCTCTTAAACTCCCCCTTAATCTCATCCATGCTGAGATCCTTCCGGTAGGGACGCTCTGATTTCATGGCATCTACGGTATCAGCAACGGCTATAATACGTGCTAGCATCGGGATCTCTTCCCCCTTCAGATGATCTGGATAGCCGCTTCCATCAAAGGATTCATGATGATTACGAACAGCGGCTATTATATTAGGAGAGACCCTCAGAGGTCCAATCAACTCGACACCCTTCTCAGGGTGTTGCCTAAGAATATGCCTTTCGGTATCTGTGAGTTCGTCCTCCTTTACAAGTATATCTTTTGCTATTCCTAACTTTCCTATATCGTGGAGGAAGGCTGCTATCTGAAGCTCTTCAATCTCATGGGAGGTAAATAACAATTTTTGTGCAATAAGATTTGAATAGTAATTTACACGATCTGAATGACCACGAGTATATCGATCCTGGCCTTCCAGGGTATTTGCCAGAACCTTTATAAACTCCAGGTAGTATGTATCATCTCTTTGGAATTTGTTATGTATAGAGTATTTTAAGGTCTCTCTAATCAGATCAATAAGGACAACAGTATTGTTCTTCTCTGAAGTGAGTATATCATCCTGATTTTTCTTTTCTTCTAATAAGATATTCTCCAATTCACTGATAAGTATCTTCTGCTTTTTGTTAAGGGATTTCTTTTCTATAGACCTTTTTATAACGGACCTCATCTCTGCAACATCGAAAGGCTTTAATATATAATCAGATACACCACTGCGAATAGCCTCTGTTGCAGTTTTTAGGGTTCCACACCCTGTTATTATTATTACCTCTATGTCAGAATTAAAATCTCTAATCTCCTTTAATAACTCTGTACCCTGCATACCCGGCATCTTAAGATCCAACGTTACCAAGTCTATAGTCTCATAATGGATTATATCAAGGGCCTCCCATCCATTCTTGGCAGTAAAAATGAGATAATCATTCCTTAATATCATCTTCAAGGATTCTCTGGGACCCTGTTCGTCATCGACTACGAGGATATTTGGCTGGGTTTTCATGATGATACCTCCTCTTTCAGTCAAAGTTAACCACCCCTAGAGGCGGTGGTTAATTTATAAGTGCCTAAAGTGCCTAAAATGATCTAAAGTGATGGATAATAAAGAATTTTTCAATAATTTTAGTTCACTTTAGGCACTTTAGGTACTACTTCATTATGGTACTACTACTAATATATAGTGGTTTATGCCAATTAATCAAAATTCTAATGGAATTTGTACCTTTTTCCCTGTATTTTTTTCCTCTATAGCCATGTTGTAGGCTTCATCATATAGTTTAGCAATGATCTTCCATGAGACTACTTCATCTAGATATAGCCTCAGTTTATCACCTAGTTCCATACGTAGCTTTTCATCGCAGGCCATACGTATAACCTCTTCTCTTAACATTACTTTGTTAGTGAATAGAAGGCCTCCACCACTCTCCAATGTCTGAGCCGTTAGTCCCTCCATAGGAGCTGTAGTTATAAAAGGTTTATTCAGTGCAATGATCCGTGCAAGGGTTCCGGATTGTGTCTCATCTAAAGAAGGGAGTACGATAAAATCACAGATCGCCATTACCTTATAGTATATTTCACCGCGTGGTATAAATTCGAAATAGTGCGCTAGCCCCTTCTGTTTAAGGAGTTCTACCTCTTTCTTGTATTTCTCGTAGTGAGGTTTATCATTTGGGTCTCGTATTGATCCGGCAGCTAACAGGTCCCACTCCTTGCCAGTCTCTTTTTCTATTACCCCTGCAATCTCTTCCCACATAGAGGTCAGTATATCCCATCGTTTGTTGAACTGTATCCAGCCCACAAGGCCTACTATATGGGTCCCCACAAAATCACTTAATCCCAGTTCATGTTTAAGATTTTCAACCTCGTCAATGGCGTAGCGCCGATCCGGTCTGGCTCCATGGGGGACGATCATTATATTTCTGGGAACATCCCACCTTTTATTTGCAAAGGTCCAGCCCAGTCGCCATTTCTGGTAATGACACTTAAAGAGGAGGACAGAGCATTTCGAGGCAAGGGCCTTGACAAACTCCTCTTCAACCCCCCTCATCCGACCATGAATCGTATGTGGTTCAACAACAATGGGGTAATCTTTCAGCATGTCTAACATCGTGAGAAAACCAAGATTTTTGTCTTCTGTTTCTTTCAGATTAACATAATTGTACAGTCCGTATTCATGCTGGATGTGTATGATCCCTGGATCGATCTTCTTTACTTCGTTTACCACAGGCACATACCACTCCGACGATGATAGGTCAATGATGGGTCTTACGTTTTCTCCCTCTCCATCAGTATGAGAGATGATATATACAGGTCTTTCCGGATGCTCTTGTTTTATGAACTCTACTGCCTCTTCTGCAAAGGTAGCAATACCACATAACCGTGGGGGCCAACTAGAGATCATTACCACTGGTTTCATTCTGCTACCTCCTCTGATGAAGATGATTTCCTATGTTTCTTGCGTGCTGAGTAGATTTCTGCTATACACAGAAGTGCGAGCAGAAAGCATAGAGTGCTTTCCCCTCCCTGATTTGGGTTTATTCCTATCGAAGTTAAGCCATCGCCGCACCCGCTTGTGGTAAAGTTGTATACTGGTATATGTAAGTCATTTTCACCCAAGAACCAATCAAATGCCTTACGCATCAGGGTCAAATATTCTGTGTCCTCTGTTGCCTCGTAGGCTGCTCGCAGCATAAATACCGTGCTTGCAACATCGATCGGTTGCTGGTCAAACTTTGGTTTAGGTTTGGACTGTGTATGCCATCCATCGTTTCCTATAAAGGAGAAGTGATCACCATCGAATATAATAGAAAGGAGAAAATTACAGCTCTCCTTTGCAATATCCAGGTATTTCTGATCACCAAGGATACGATATGCCACAAACAACGCTTGAGGTTGTGCACCATTATCATAAGTGATTATATCCTCGAACCATTTCCACTCTGCCGTGGTGTTCCTTTCGTAGGCATCCAGTAAGCTATCTGCTGCAAGAACCATGTAACGCTTCATGTCACTGGCACCAGGGAACTGCTTGAGATAATCAGCCAGTCCTATGATTGCGTAAGACTTCCCTCGCAGACTCTGAGAAGGGATATGCGGCACTGCACGCTCAAAACAGTTCTTGACAAATGGAAGGTAAGATGGGTTTGGGGGATATGCCACTGTGGTTCCCAATCCCCGTATAGATCGACCAAAGGCATCATCTGGCGCCTGTGGCACCAGAAAATTCCTATCAAATGACATAAAGTTATTAAAGCTCCCATCCGCCCTCTGGGCATGACAGACAAATGAGAGATATATATTAAGCAGCCTCAAGGCCCCCTTATCCTGGTACTGATTATAATATCTAACTATTGCCTCAAGTGCGCGTGCATTATCGTCCGTACAATAGCCGTGATACCTATCTGGCACAATAAACCTGGTATGCTGAAAGATCCCTGTATTGTCTGTTAGTCTTTCAAGATGATCTAGTTGTACCTCTGGGAGTTCTCCTACAGATATCTTTCCCTCTTCGTCTGGTACTGGTGTGACTACCTGTACATGTAAGGGTAGTCGAGAATCAGAGAAGAGGTTCCAATATTTTGCCCCTACACGCAGCCAGGTCATACTGCGGCAGTAATCATAAGCCCGTTTGCGCATCGCATAACAAGAGGCAGGGTCCTGTAATAACTCAATCATTGCATGTGCAATGGCTTCATGTTCCCCAAATGGCACCAATTTTCCACGATCCTCAGCCAAAAGTTCTTCAGCACACCAGTAAGGAGTTGATATTATTGCTTTTCCAGCTCCCAATGCAAAGGCGAGCGTACCACTTGTGAGTCTTTGTTTTGCGAGATATGGTGTCACATAGAAGTCAGCAGCACAGAGAAATTTGTGTAGCTCTAGATTATTAACAAACCGATTATGGAAGATGACATTTGCCTTAAGATCTAGATCCTTGACCAATCGTTGAAGCGAAAGCCTGTACTCCTCACCATCCTGCTTCTTGATCTCTGGGTGAGTAATGCCTAGTACTACATAAAGAATAGTGGGATCTTCCTTGACAATCCTGGGCAGCGCCTTTATCATTATTTCTACCCCTTTGTCACGATTTAGTAAACCAAAGGTGAGGATAATCTTTCTTCCCTCGAAACCCAATTCTTGTTTGAAATCATTAGAATCGACAAAGGGTAGATCAGGCATGCCATGAGGCATAAATTCGATCTTTTCATAGATCGGAAGAGCACACGTCTGAACTCCAGTCACATTCCTTTATCTCGTATGCCGTCTTCTGCTTGAAAAAAAAAAACAAACAAAAAAATAAAAAAAAAAAAAGAAAAAATAATAAAAATAAAAAATTAGACGACTAGCTCAGCCGTG
>CAJVYE010000123.1 GCA_913009285.1 uncultured Nitrospirota bacterium
CGAGATAAAGGAATGTGACTGGAGTTCAGACGTGTGCTCTTCCGATCTTCTTTCTGTGGCATCCGGTCTATGCTGTATCTACAGTCCTCTTTGCAATCCTGATATCATCAGGAATCGGGAGCTATCTATCCGGCAGGTTCTCAATAGAAAAAAAGAGCTCTCTAAGATGGGCCATTCCTCTGCTCTGTGGGATAACAATTCTATATATATTTATACTTCCATACGTCTTCAATTCCCTGGTCAGTACAGGTGTGATCACCCGTCAGGTCACAGCAGTTCTTCTCCTTGTTCCGCTGGGTATCCTTATGGGTATCCCCTTTCCCACCGGGATAAGGATATTAGGTGTGATCTCTAAAGAACTCATCCCCTGGGCATGGTGTATCAATGGCTGCTCCTCTGTCCTGAGCTCGGTATTAGCAGTAATAATAGCCCTCTCCTTTGGATTCACAACCGTCCTGATCTGTGCTGCCCTGGTCTACCTGGTTGGACTTGTACTAATTACGATCTATGTTAAGCCCTTAGGGCTTGCCCAAAAATCTGAGAGCGAAGAATGCTAAGTTATTTTTGAGCTAACCCTTACCTTTTCCTGGAGTCGTTCCCACTCTGTATCGACATTTCTCTGTATATACTCTACATCTCTTTCCAGGAGGTGTCTGAATCTACCCTGTAGTTTAAGGTATTCTATTACAGGTGTCCCTTTAGGTATCTTGTTGATCCTGTATATAATCCCTCCCTCTACTTCATAGAGGGGGAATATCCTTGTTTCTACCCCAAGCCGTGCAAGTTTTATCGTATGTTCAGGGTGGGATTTCCACCCGGCTGGACAAGGGGTGAATATATGGATAAATCTTGTTCCGTTTTTTTCTTTAGCCTTTCTTACCTTTTCCATCAAGTCACGTGGATAGGCAATAGAGGCAGTTGCTGCATAGGGGATCCTGTGGGCAGCCAGTATTTCAACCATGTTCTTCTTTGGCCTGCTCTTGGTGCAATCTCCTGGAGTGGTGGTTGTCCATGCCCCCCATGGCGTTGATGAACTTCTCTGTATCCCGGTATTCATATAGGCCTCATTGTCATAGCAGACATATATTATATCCTCATTCCTTTCGACAACCCCTGAGAGCGCCTGCATCCCGATATCGAACGTCCCGCCATCCCCTGCCCATGCCAGTACATTGGTATTTGTATCTCCCTGCCTCATAAGACCGGCCCTTACACCGGCAGCAACAGATGCAGCGGTTTCAAATGCAGTGTGAAATACAGGCACTTTTAAGGCAGAATACGGAAATGGCCCTGCGATAACAGACCAGCAGCCGGCTGCAATAACAACTATTGTCTCCTTTCCTAATACCTCAAGGGTATAGCGCATAGCAAGGGCTGCACCACATCCTGCACAGGATGTGTAACCATGGGAAAGCATTCCCTCTTCTGATGATTTACATCCTATAAAATTTTCCATTTTTACCCTTCTCCCTTAACCCTTCCATCAGAGGAAGGGAGGAACAGAAATCGGCAATCGAAAATTAATTTATCTATAGATTTTCATATAACAAATTACACAAGGATAGAAGGAGAAATCCTTGTAGGGGCAGGTTTTACGCCTGCCCCCTACTTGAGTGGTACGTCGTCGAGGATTTCGACTGATAACGCGGTGTAATTTGTTATATGGAAATCTATGTTATATCTTCAACCCTACCCAGTGAATATCATCCTTCGGTCTGTCATGCTTCATGGTAAAATCTATTATATCTTCTATAACCATTGGTGTAACATCCCTTCCTCCAAGTCCTGCAATATAACCAAATATAGGAATATGATTCCCTATATTATACATGGCTGATTTTACCTCCTGAGAGAATATTCCCCCATTTCCAAAAGAGATATTGCGGTCAATAACAGCCACCTTTTTTGCATTTTCAAGGGCCATTCTTACATCCTCTATAGGAAAGGGACGAAACATTTTAATCTTCAACATACCTATCTTTTTTCCCTTATCACGAAGCTTATCTATAACTACCCTTGTTGTACTCGATATTGTTCCTGATGTCACAAGTATGAGATCTGCATTATCACATTTATATGATTCCACAACGCCATAGCCCCTTCCAAAGGTTGATAAAAATTCTGCATCTACCTCCTTAGCAATATTCTTCGCTTTCTCCATCGCCTCTTGCATCTTATATCTGAGTTCGTAATAGTAATTCTCATCTGTAAGATTCCCGAATGAAAGGGGAAATTTTACATCTAATTTGTATGTTGGTTTATACTCTGGAAGATAGGAGTCTACTTTTTCCTGATCCGGTATATCAACTGGTTCTGAGGTATGAGAGAGAAAGAATCCATCTAACAGGATCATGCTTGGGAGAAGAACCCTCTCAGATATCTTGAATGCCTGGATCATTGTATCGAGTACC
Source organism: uncultured Nitrospirota bacterium (assembly GCA_913009285.1). GTDB lineage: Bacteria > Nitrospinota > Nitrospinia > SZUA-224 > SZUA-224 > SZUA-224. The sequence goes on from CAJVYE010000123.1 coordinate 2,412, forward strand.
TCCTGGTTGCTCTCACAGTAAAACTGCATCCATCCTGTATCACGTTGGGAAAGACTGTCATTCTGGTCTGTCCATATATTCCATGGAGGGCCCATTGCCCTGTTGACATTTGCCATTACAATCGGAAGCCTGGCACCTGCAGCCCAGTGGAGGAGTTCATGCATCAGTGCAAGTCCCTGTGAGCTTGTGGCAGTGAATGTCCTGACTCCTGCTGCAGAGGCACCGATACATCCTGCCATTGCCGAGTGTTCAGACTCAACATCAATCAATCTGGCATTTAACTTGCCTTTGGCACAAAGATCTGAGAGTTTCTCTACAATAGTGGTTTGAGGGGTGATAGGATAGGCAGAAATCACCTCCACCTTGGCAAGCAACACCCCATATGCGACTGCATGATTTCCCATGAGGACCTTTTTCATTTTATCTCCTCAATAGATGTCATAGCAGATCTGGGACACTCCTCCACACATATGAGACATCCTTTACAATAGTCATAATTGATCTCATACCCTTTTTTTTTCTTGACTACGGTAATATCAGGACAGAAGATAAGGCAGTTATCACACATATTGCAGACCCCACAGCTAAAGCAGCGGGATGCCTCTGTTATACCCATCTTAGTAGAGAACCCCCTATTTACTTCCTTGAAATCATTAATCCTGTCTTCAACAGCTATCTTTAGGGGTTCGATCCACTTACCCTTCTCGAAATAATCAAGGTTTAAATCCTCGTATTGGACTATGGATGGCTTAGATATCTCTTCCCTTTTTAATCCCCCCAGATACCTGTCTATAGAGTATGCACCTCTTTTCCCGGATCCAATGGCGTTGACAACCGATCTCGGCTCCCCTGCTGCATCCCCTCCAGCAAATATTCCTTCTAAGGTCGTGGCGTTGTTGGTATCAATAACAATTCCCATCTTATTGGTCTTGATATCTGATGGTAAAAAGGATAGGTCAGGGTCTTCACCAATCGCAGCTATCACACTATCTGCTTCTATGATAAAATTTGAATCCTTGATAGCTACAGGGGCCCTCCTCCCTGTCTTATCTGGTTTCCCCAGTTTCATTCTGATGCATCCGAGGTTTATCTTTTTCCCTTCTTCATCCATAATAATATCAGTAGGAGAGGTCAGATAGTGCAATATTATCCCTTCCTCCTCTACCTGGTGTATCTCTTCCTCAATTGCAGGTATTTCCTCTCTTGATCTCCGATAGATGATCATCGGTTTTGCCCCCTGCCTTAAGACAGATCTTGCTATATCGATTGCAGTGTTACCTCCACCAATGATGGCGATCTTCTCGCCAATATCCGTCTTATGACCGTGATTCTGATCTTTAAGAAAATCAAGTCCCAATATGACCCTGGAGGAATTGCCTTTCCCCGGGAGCTCCAGTTTCTTACTCATATGTGCCCCAGTTGCAATAAAGATGGCGTTGTAATTCCTTCTAATATCCCCTATATCAATGTCTGTCCCTATACGTGTGTTATTTTTCACCTTGATCCCAAGATCGAGTATATCCTCGATCTCTTTATCCAGAACCTTCTTAGGGAGTCTGTATTCAGGGATTCCTTGTCTCATCATCCCACCTGGGGCAGATGATGCCTCAAATATAGTTACCCTGTAACCCATTTTTGATAGAAAGTAGGCACAGGTCAGTCCTGCTGGTCCTGCACCAATTACCGCTATCTTCTTCCCTTGTTTGGCTGTTTTCTTTCTTTGTATCTTCTTATTATCCTTGCGGCTGTGGCTATGGACATAATCCGCGGCTAGACGTTCTATAGAGTGTATAGAGATCTCTTTGTCAAATTTTCCTCTTAGGCACTTCCTCTCGCATGGATGATAACATATGCGTCCGCAGACCCCTGGAAATGGATTGGATTCAATTATCTTCTTCCATCCTTCCCTGAATTTCTTTTTGGAAATCAGTTCAAGATAAAGATGTATGTCCTCCCCTGCAGGGCAGGCATTTTTACATGGTGGTACCCTGTTTATATATATTGGTCTGACACTGCGCCAGCTCCCTGTAAGATTTGCCTCTGTATTTAGCAGCGATACAGCAAGATGGGGCATATCTGATGCCCCTTTAAATTTTATTATCTTCCTTTTCCCTTTCACTTTCAATCTGTTCAGATCGGAAGAGCGTCGTGTGGGAAAGAGTGTAGATCTCGGTGGTCGCCGTATCATTAAAAAAAAAAGAAGAGATAAATTAGTTGAAGTTTCGCAGAAATATTTTAAGCGTAACCAGCACTGGTGTCACAGTCATCGCTGATCTGCACACACTGAGTGCCACACACTAACCTC
>CAJVYE010000124.1 GCA_913009285.1 uncultured Nitrospirota bacterium
AAGATTTTGCTATAAATGCGGGAGTAAAAATAAAAATTTTGACAGCTAAGACATTTGATTCGGTTGAAGATTCGTTAGCATTTACTGTGGATAAGGCAGGACATGCTTTCTGGGTGACCGGAGAAAATATGTTTGGTGCACTAAAACTCAGATTAAACTCAGATGTCGCAGTAACCACGGCAATTGATATACCCGAGAATGCCAACTCTATGCGGTTTAGCTTTGACTTTTTGTCCTCAGACGATGGGGGTGTTTTAGAAGTGTTTGTTGAAGATTTGCGAATATTTGTAGCTTATAGTGAAGATTACACGGCCAAGGGCTGGCAGAATTCCGAATGGATAGATTTTTCTCCTTTTGCCGGGCTAACAGTGAATCTATCTTTCCGTCTTAGTAACCCTGATGACGCCAAAGATGGTACCATTCTGCTCGACGATATACTTATTGCCCAGATAATGCCATCTATTGATACAGACGGGGATAATATTATAGATGACGAAGACAATTGTCCAACAACGGCTAATCCAGATCAAGCTGATAGTGATGAAGATGGAATAGGAGACGCTTGCGAAGCTGTTCTTGGCGACCTTGACGGCGACAACGACATAGACACTGATGACTATCAGATATTCCGCCCTACCTTAGGCAAATGCTCTGGCGATACCGGCTTTATCGGAGAGGCAGACTATGACGGGGATGATTGCGTAACATACGCAGATTATCGGATATGGTATGGGTATTATAGGAATCAATAGAAACTTTAACCAAAGCAAGGAGGATTGGCAATGAAAAAGATAAAAGGATTGATGATTTTGGCAATAATGGGATTATGGGTTATGTTCTCACCTGCCTCTGTCAAGGCTGTGCCAACAGTGAGCATAGACATACTTGACCCTCTAATTTATATAGGGGAGACCTTTACAATCAATGTTGTTGTTGATGGAGTAACTGATGTTGATCCCATTTGGGGCCCTGACGAGCTTTTGGCCTTTGGTTTTGATGTGGTTTATCCTTCTATTTTTACCTTTAATGGGGCAACAGCAGGGTCTGGCTTCTCTGATGACTCTGCCTTGTTTGCTAATACTGATGTGGCAGGGTCAGCTTTTCCTGGTATCATTGGGGACGACATCCTTTTGGCCAGCTTAAGTTTTACCGCTCCGTCCACAGCCGGGCTCTTTTCTTTAGGGATCTTCTCAGACCTTTTAGACTTTAACGAAGGCCTTATCACTTGGCTTGACCCTCAGATAGACCTTACCACCAACACAGATATAAATGTAAATGTGGCGTCTGTGCCTGAGCCGGCTACTTTGCTTTTGATGGGCGCTGGATTGGGTGGTTTGATTGGGTTTAGGAGAAGAGTTAGCTAACTGTGGGCTCAAAACCATTCATGTAAAATCCTATCATTTTGATCTGGAAGTACTGATTTTTAAACAGATCTTTTGTTCAATTTTTTTTGAAAAATTCTTCGCACCCAATTAACCCGACTTTCGCAATTCAGGGGGGTGCGCACCCCTAAGTCCTTAAAAATCAATACTAGCACTTAAAAGGTCTACACTACAAATTTCATCTCGTTCTCTATTACATCACATCTCCTTTAGATGTGATTTTCCCTGGTGTCCCCAAATAGCTGCAAATGGAATCTGTTCAAAGTTCTGTAGATTTTGAACAATTCGAATATAATTAAACTTTATAAGTCAATAGCTCTTTCATAATCCAAATATGATCAGTAAGGCCTCCAGCATAGAAGGGAGTTCTTTTAAGATGGGATTTATTCATATTTTTTTATGTTTTGCTTTTTGCAGCTATTTGGGTACACCAGGCAATATCCCCTATAGCCAGGTTTGGAAATTTGTTGTATAGTATTTAGTACGGATAAAACACTATTCGTTTTGTTGTTTTAGGGCTGGCAAGCGAATACAAAATATTCTTTTTATTAAGGAGATTGTTAATGGATACAGAAACCAAACAAATTCTGGATCGTGCGTTAATGCTCCCGGATAGGGAAAAAGCACAACTTGTGGATGAACTTCTTTCAAATCTTGATAAGCCAGATGATGACATTGACAGGCTTTGGCGCGAAGAAATAAAAGATCGAATTAAGGCATACGAATCTGGAAAAATTAAATCCCTCTCGCTTAAACAGGTACTCTCGAAATATCAAAAATAATGGAAATTCGATTTTTAGAAATCGCCCAAGTAGAGCTTGATGATGCAGTGGAGTATTACAATTCAGAATCACCTGGATTAGGTGATCAATTTTTATTGGACGTTGTTAACGCGCTTGAGAGAATAAAGCAGTATCCTGAAGCGTGGCATCCTTTCGAAGATAATACACGGCGTTGTCAAACACGGCGGTTTCCATATGGTGTTGTTTACCAAAGTTTGAAGTCCGAAATTCTTATTGTTGCAATTGCCCATCTCCACCGAAAACCGGATTACTGGGGAGATAGAATATTATAATACCCACCTTTGACGTTCCAAAATCGAGAGAAAAAATTACTTGATGTAAGATAACCCACATGATATAGTCACACCTGATAATGTACTTGTTATATAACCTTTTAATCCATTTTATAGTTATTGCAGGGTTTCCATACCTCCTTTTCAGATGGGCAAAAGATGGATATGCAAAGGTTGATGAGGAGCTCAAGGAGAGATTCGGATTCCTTCCTCAGGATATAAGAGAGGCACGGAAGGGAAAGAGGTTCTGGATCCATGCCTCCTCTGTGGGCGAGGTGAAGGTAGCAGGGGGACTTATCAAGGAAATCCGTTCAAGATGGAAGGATGCTGTCATACTCCTCTCAACCTTTACTGATACTGGAAGACTTGTGGCCCGGAAGGAGATAAAGGAGATAGATTCTCTGATCTTCTTCCCCCTCGATATCCCGTGGGCTGCAGGGAGGGGTATAGATGTTATAGCCCCTACTATCTTTATCATGATTGAGGCCGAGATATGGCCTAATACATTAAGGCTTATGAAAGAGAATAATATCCCGATAATCATGGTTAATGGAAGGGTCTCAGAGAGATCGTATAATAATTACAGACATAGAGTGATAAGGAGATTTGTGAAGGAGGTTCTCAACTGTATCTCCCTCTTCAGTATGCGGACAGAGAAGGATTATCAGAGGATAGTCGATATAGGGGCAGATCCATCCAGGGTCTTTATCAACGGGAATCTTAAATATGATAAGGTGTTAGCAGAAGCCGCCTCGGTTAACTCAGACCAGATATCAAGGATTCTGTCTATTCCTGTTGGTTCTTCTGTGGTGATATTTGGGTGCACACGTCCTGGAGAGGAGAAACTCCTTAGCAGTTCCCTAAAGAGGCTTATCAATAAATATCCTGAGATGATATTTATCCTTGCCCCCCGCCACCTCAACAGGATCAAGGAGGTGGAGGAGATATTAAGAGAAGAGGGTCTGGATTATATTAGGAGATCAGATCTGCACAACAAAGGTTCAGTTTTCAACAAGGGAAAAATCCTGCTGGTTGATACTATTGGAGAATTATTCCAGATGTATAGTATTTGTTCTATGGCATTTGTTGGAGGTAGTATGGTCTCTTTTGGCGGTCATAATATATTGGAGCCTGCTGCATTCTCCAAACCTGTGATATTTGGAAGGGATATGTCTAACTTTGAGGAGGAGGCTGAACTCTTGATCTCCGCAGGAGGGGGTATACAGGTGTCAGATGCCGATGAACTTTACAATACTGTAGATGACCTCCTCTCCAATCCTGATAAGAGAGATTCTGTAGGGAAGGCAGCCTTTCAGGCTGTTAAGGAGAATCTGGGGTCGACTGAGAAGACCATCAGGCTTATAGAAAATATAGTGAACTAAAGTGCCTAAAGTTAGCTAAAGTTAATGTAATATATTCTTTTAACTTTAGATCACTTTAGGCACTATTTAATGGTAGAGTCTTTTATGATAGCACTAAATAGAGGTAGCGATTTAAGCCGATTAACAAACAATGTATCTGCTATATAATATATTCTGGTTTTTTTTCTCTATACTATTCATCCCCCTCTTTGTTCTATATTCGCTGATTACCGGAAAAAAGAGGAATGGGCTGTGGGAGCACCTCGGTATCTTCCGTGTTTACATTTCCTCAAAAAAGGTGGTATGGTTGCATGCCCTATCTGTAGGAGAGGTTGCTGCAGCCACTCCGGTTCTCAAGGAATTGAAAAAGATTTTACCTGATACAAGTATAGTTGTCTCTACAACGACAGAGGCGGGGAATATGATGGCAAAAAAGAATCTATCCTTTGTCGATGCGGTTATCTGCTCCCCACTCGATTTCCTTCCTATTGTGCGTTCAACCCTAAAAAAGATTAAACCTTCTATCCTGATTATCACAGAGACCGACTTATGGCCAAATCTGCTTAGATGTGCCAGTAAGATGGGGGTACGCTTGATACTCTTTCATGGAAGGATATCTGAAAGATCATTTAAGAAGTATTTGAAGATATCCTTTTTTACAAGATCTATGCTTGATCACTTTAATCTCCTCTGTATGCAGAGCCAGATGGGTGCAGATCAGGTTATTCGGTTAGGGATAAGGAAGGATAAGATCAGGGTATTAGGAGATACAAAGTTCGATGTATTAGAGGAGATAGATAAAGACTCTATGTCCTGTCTTCGTCAGGATCTCCTCCTCTCTTCAGAGCAAAAGGTTATGATAGCCGGAAGTACACAT
>CAJVYE010000125.1 GCA_913009285.1 uncultured Nitrospirota bacterium
AATACGAGATAAAGGAATGAGACTGGAGTTCAGACGTGTGCTCTTCCGATCTGTTTCACTGTAATCTTCTAATTGTTCAGTCAGTGAGATATGCCGGTTAGCCATTGAAATGAAAATACTGATGATCAGTCCAACGATCCCAAAACCTAACATGCTGATTGGTAAGCATTTTCCAGCCATGTATGTAGCGATTTCTGCGCCATTTAAAATAAACAGAATTACAAATCCAACAAGAATTGGTCTGGCATTTTGATTCCCCTGGCGGTAAGCCCGGATACTAAGATAGACACAGTAACCCATGAAAAAAACGATCAAAGGTAATGAAAAAGATCCTATTTTATTAGCAGTATAGGAGGTGGGTTCAAGCCATAGCGCAATAGCAAAGGGTAGAACACTTCCTACAGCAATAACTATCGAGATTTTAGCATTATGAATCTTGTAATAATGCTGAGAAAAAAGAACTAAAAATATAGCCGCTATGTATCCAATTAAATAATGAAACTTTATCTGGTCAATATGGTCCACTGGTAGCCATCTTAACCATAAGATAGATAACAGTAATCCATAGGCTAACGAGAAGATCGCAAAAAAGAGATTTTCAATTTCATGACGTCTTCTGAGGTAAATGAGCAGGAAAAAACCTGATAGAGAGATCAAAACAAAGCTAATCCCTGCATTGATGAGTTTGGGTAATTCCATTCGCCAAAAAAAATATTCATCAAGATGTCGTGGATGATCAAAGAAATAGTCCTTGAGAATATTATTGATAGAAGTAGGATTAAATGTATATACCGAAATGATATTCGGCTTATCAAAATAGAGCATAGAAGAAGGAATGACATATCCTGGTTTAGAAGGAGTCTTGGGCCAATATGTGGGTTTTTCCCGTCCTTGAAGTCCGATCAGTTCACCATTAACATAGATTCGAGCCATGGTTATAGGTCGATTTTCCATCCATAAACCGAGAGTTTTACCTTTCAGGGAATGAGACACATTAAATTTCTTCACTATCCACCAGATATACTTAGTATCTGGAAAATTGGGGGTTTTATCTCTTACCGTGCGTACATCAATGGTATAGGGTATATTGATTTTTCTCCAACCTTCTCCTCTCAGGTCAATATCTTTAAAATCAGGGTTTTGCTTATCAATTTCGGGTATATCTCCGAAATGTAAGAACCAATTGTCTTTTAGGTTACTTCTTTTATCTGCTGTCGTAATGAGTTGAATTTCTGAAGGGGCCCGCAATGAAGAAACGTGTATTTCTGAAAAGAGATCATTAGTTTGAAAACAGCACAGGAAGAAAATCATTAGTAAAAGTATTCGTTTCATAATGCCTCCTGAGTAAAGCTAATAGCTTTTTAACCTCAAGAAACATTAACACAAAGATTAGGAAAATTGCAACTTCTCTAAGGGACGGGTCAGTTGTTTGAAAACGGCTTGACATTACCTACTATTATCCAATATACAATATAATGAAATTGTATATTCAAAAGGAGAATTTAACTAAGTGGCTGATGTGTTGTTGATTCAACCAACAGATGGGTTTTACGGAAAAAGTCAGATGTTTCATCCTATGGGATTACTCTGTATCTCATCTTTTCTTGATCAAGAAGGATACAAGATCAAGATTATAGATATGAGGACAGATGAGGAGTGGGAAAAGACATTGCTAAATGAACTCAAGACCTCTTCCCCTATATGTATTGGTATAACCGTAAAGACCGGCATTCAGATATTGGATGGGTTAAAGGCAAGTAAATTAGCAAAAAAATATAGCAAAGATATTCCAGTAGTGTGGGGAGGGGTTCATCCTTCATTTCGTCCTGAAGAGACTATTATAAATGAGAACATCGATTTTGTTGTTCAGGGTGAGGGAGAATATACATTCTATGAATTGGTAAAGGCACTACAGGATGGAAAGAGAAACTTTTGTGATATTAAAGGACTTTGGTACAAAGAAGATTCAAAGCCAAAGTCGGCCCCAATGCGGGAGCTTGCAGATTTAGATAAGTTTCCCAATCTTCCCTATCATCTTGTTGATATTAAAACATACACTGAAGGAACAAAGTATCAGTTTGAAAGTGGTATGTTTACATTACAGAGTAGCAGGGGCTGTCCCTTCAGTTGTACTTATTGTTACAATAGTAATTTCAACAGAGCCAAATGGAGGGCGATGTCCCCGGAGAAGGTCCTGGAACAGGTAAAATTAGCAGTGAATAGATATAATATAAAGGGAATCGGGTTTGTGGATGATAATTTCTTTGCAAACATTAAAAGGGCAAATCAAACATTGGAACTTATAGAGAAGGCTGGTTTAGGTGTTAAGTTGTGGTTTCAGGGGGTAAGGGTAGATTCGCTTCATAGAATGAGTGAATCCGAGTTACAGAGGCTTGAAAAGTTGGGAGTGGAATATCTGCAGATCGGGGTGGAATCTGGATCGCAGAAGATTCTTGATTTTATGAAGGGGAAAGGTAATATGTGATAGTGTGGAAGGGGTAAAGGATAGAAAAAAAGACCTTTCACCCTTTAACTTTTACAGTCCCTAAGAAAAGGTATAGACATCATGAAAATCCTGTTACTTCATGCCCCGTCCAAAATAAAGATATCCAGAACGGATCGCTGTCAGGTTGATACCAAGGATTTTACACTTGCCATGTGTTTCCCACCTATTAATCTGATGTATTTAGGGGCAATCAGCAAAAGACTGGGACATGAAACAACTATAGTAGATGCCCCCTTTGAAGGTATATCACAGAAAGGATGTATTGAAGTATTAGATCAGGGTTTTGACTATGTTGTATCTAATCTTTCTGTGCAGACCTTAGAAGATGACCTGTATATCTTAAAACATGCAAAACAAAAAGGGGCAAAGACGATCTCATTTGGTTACATTTCGATGATAGATGATATTGATCTGATAAAAAAATATCCTTTTATAGACTTTATAATCAGAGGCGAACCAGAGATTAGCTTCGAAGAGATACTCAAGGGGATACCTCTGGAAAAGATAAAAGGTATTACTGCTTCAAATGGAAATAAAATAATAAGAAATGATGACCGGGAGTTCAATATGGATCTTAATTACCTCCCTTTTCCAGCTCGTGATCTAATAAAAAATCATATATATACAGATCCTGCAAATGGTAAGCCCTTTACCACAATACAGGATTCGAGAGGATGTAATTTTAAATGTACATTTTGTCTTAGTAGAATGATGAATGGTGAAAAGATAAGATATATGAGTGTAAATAATGTTGTGGATGAGATACAATCTTGTGTTACGGATTTTAATATATCCCGCTTTTTTTTTAGAGGGGATACCTTTACAGCAGATAAAGGATGGGTGCTGGATCTATGCAGGGAGATTACAATAAGGGGACTAAAGATTATATGGTATTGTAACTCACGGGTGAACACAATAGATAGAGAAATGTTAAAGACCATGAAAGAGGCCGGTTGTAAGGCAATTACATATGGAATAGAATCTGGAAATGATGAGATCCTAAGATATATCAAAAAAGATATCACCAAAGAACAGGCGTTAAATGCAATAAGATTTACAAAAGAGGCTGGTATACTTACGTGGACATGTTATATACTAGGACTCCCCCGAGATACAGAGGAGACTATTGATGAAACGGTAAGGTTCAGTAAGGAGGTTGATAGCGATCTTATCGATTACCATAGGTACTTACCATTTCCCGGAACAGAGGCCTACGAACAGGAACAATGTAAGATAGATCCTTCAATTATAAAAAAAATGATTAATAAGGCTTACATAGGATATTATCTTAGACCCAGGATTATAGGTAGACATATTAATAACTTTTTCTTTAATGCTGATTCAATCTCTGATTTTTTTGGGGTATGTAAGGCGGGGAGTACAGTGACGAAGAGATTGGTTAGACGGTATATAAACAATTTAGGGCTTACTCAAAAATAACTTGCCATTTTTCGTGCTCAGATTTAGGTCAGATTTGGCTGATCTGATTCATGCACCTATATAGATAGGAAGAGGTTAAGATGAAAGTAATACTTGTTAGACCGCCGGACACTTCATTTGGAGCGTTTAAAAATATAGGAGGTAGACATCATCCTATAAATCTTCTTTATCTGGGGGGCTATCTTTTAAAGGATGGTGTAGAAGTAGAGGTCATGGATTTAGAGGTTGAATCAAAAGATGAACTACTCACCTTAAAAGACAAAAAACCTGATATTGTTGGTATATACACCATGACGCCCACAATGCCTACGGTTATAAAGATTGCCAGGATTGCAAAGGAGATAGGGGCAAAGGTTATTTTAGGTGGGGCTCATGCCACAATAATGCCTGAAGAATCTCTACATGATACCGTCGCAGATATTGTGGTGAGAGGAGAGGGTGAAGAGACGTTAAGGGCGGTAATCAAGGCTTTAAAGAACCATTCAGACTTAAGAGATATAGAGGGGATATCATACAAGACCGAGAAGGGGATAATTCATAATAAACCCCGTCCATACATACAAGATATGGATATCTTACCTATTTCTGATAGGACCCTTTTAAAATTAGATAAATACCGTGGTGCGAGTTCGGTAGGTATTTATGAGAAATCTACAGTATTATTCTCATCCAGAGGATGTCCTTTTAAATGTACCTTTTGTGCTGCCCAACTCACCATGGGCAGAAAAAGATCGGAAGAGC
>CAJVYE010000126.1 GCA_913009285.1 uncultured Nitrospirota bacterium
TAGGAGTGGGAGTATGTGTGTGGAGGAGGGTGGTGGAGTTGACTTGGTAGGCTGAGGCACGGTGTGGCAGTGGGGAGTACTGATGGCATGTTTTCCTTTAAGTGTTTTGAATTTATGTTTTTTTTTTTTTTCAAGCAGAAGACGGCATACGAGATAAAGGAATGTGACTGGAGTTCAGACGTGTGCTCTTCCGATCTATGGCCCTTGTTATACCTACTCTTCTATGGGCAGATATTAAAAATAGTTATATCTTATTGATCCTCTTCTCAACCCTCGGTTTTGGTTTTATAGGTTTTGCTGATGATTACCTCAAGGTAGTCAAGAAGAGATCTCTGGGATTGGGTGCAAAGGAAAAATTTGCTGCACAGATATTTATAAGTCTCTGTATTGCAATAGTTATTATATACCTTATACCTGAGAGGGATTCTTATGCGACCAAACTTGGGGTCCCATTTTTTAAAAAGGTGAGACCAGATATTGGTCTTTTTTATATCCCTTTTGCAATGTTGGTGGTTGTAGGGGCGTCCAATGCAGTAAATCTGACCGATGGGTTGGATGGTCTGGCCATCGGCCCAATAATAATTGCCACTGCTGCATATATGGCTATTATCTATGTGACCGGGCACTACAAATTTGCTGACTATCTAGATATACAATATGTGAAGGGATCTGGTGAGGTTACGGTTTTTTGTGGTGCTGTTGTAGGGGCAAGTCTGGGATTTTTGTGGTTTAATACCTATCCTGCTCAGATGTTTATGGGAAATGTGGGATCCCTTGCATTGGGTGGGGCATTGGGTACGGTTGCTGTTATCTCAAAGCACGAGCTCCTCTTGCTGCTCATAGGTGGACTATTTGTAATAGAGGCACTATCCGTGATTATACAGGTGGCTTATTTCAAGCTCTCCAATGGTAGACGTATATTCAGAATGGCACCGCTTCATCACCACTTTGAGGAGAAGGGATGGGAGGAACCCAAGGTGATAGTGAGGTTCTGGATCATAGCTATAGTATTAGCCTTGTTAGCTTTGAGTACATTGAAGTTGAGATGATTTTTAAATTTTCGATTTTCGATTTAAAAAGAGGGGATGAAATTCTTTGGAGTGACAGCACTTGTGCTGTTCTGATTAGATTGCAGAAAAAACGTAATGGATAAATCAATCGAAAATCGAAAATCGAAAATCGAAAATAATTTGATGGATTTTTTAAATAAGAGGGTTACTGTTGTGGGACTTGCGAAGAGTGGTATAGCTGCAGCGAATCTTTTGTCAGAGATGGGTTCAATTGTGACAATAACCGATATAAGGGGTGAGGAGGATCTTGGAGAGGATATAAGAAAAATTAATAAGGGGATAACTATTAGGCTGGGGGGACATTCAGAGGAGGATATTTTAGGTACCGATTTAGTGGTTGTTAGCCCTGGTGTTGATATAAAGATCCCTCTGTTTGAGAAGGCACGTGGTGCGGGTGTCCATATAATAAGTGAGGTTGAGCTGGCATATTTGTTTGCAGAGTCACCCTTGATCGCTGTTACCGGAACCAATGGTAAGACAACGACTACTTCTATCATTGCTGATATCCTGTTGGAGGGTGGTAAAGAGATAGTCATTGGTGGGAATATCGGGTTCCCCCTTTCAGAAAAGGTATCAGAATGGAGGGGAAAGGATTTTATAGTAGCTGAAATAAGCAGCTTCCAGTTAGAGGGGATAGAGAGATTCAGACCGTATATAGGGGTGATACTCAATATTACACCTGATCACCTTGATAGACATATAGATTTCGATGAGTATATAAATCTGAAAAAGAGGATATACATGAACCAGACAGAGGAGGATTATCTTGTACTCAACTATGATGATCCGATTACCTACTGTCTCTCCTCTGAGGGTAAGGCAAGGAAGCTCATGTTCAGTACTGTTGAGGATGTTGAGGAGGGGGTATTTATCAAGGATGGGGAGATGATCCTCAGGTTAAATGGAATAGAGGAAAAGATATCCCTTCTAAGTGATTTAGGGGTTGATGTGATCCGTAACATAGATAATGTAATGGCTGCAGCTGCTGTTTGTGCAGCATGCGGGATAGATGTAGATGTGATACGACGTGCCATATCCAGATTTAAGGGATTGGAGCACAGGACAGAGTTTGTAAGGGAGTTAGAAGGTATCAAGTTTATCAATGATTCAAAGGCTACTAATGTAGGGGCTGTTATAAGATCTATTCAGAGTTTTGACGATCCGATTCTCCTTATTGCTGGTGGGAGAGATAAGGCGAATGACTATTCTCTGTTGAAAGACGTAATACAGAAAAAGGTAAAGACTTTGATCCTTTTTGGTGAGGCAAAGGATAAGATAAAATCAGCTATGAATGACTTAGAGGGTCTAACAATAGTAGAAGAGGATAGCCTGAAAGGTGCAGTTGATACTGCCTTTTCAATGGCAGTAGAGGGAGACATAGTCCTGTTTTCCCCTGTATGCGCCAGTTTTGATATGTTCAGTGACTACAAAGATAGGGGTAATAGGTTTAAGGAGATAGTGAAATGCCTGTAAAGAGGAAATTTGATCCAATTATATTGATTGTCACAGTCATCCTCATATGTATTGGGATCGTGATGATCTATAGTTCCAGTGCTGTTATAGCCCTGGAAAGATATAATGATCCTTATTTCTTTTTGAAAAAACAGGTGATGTGGATGGTCGTAGGAAGTATTTCTATGGCATTGATACTACGCTTGGATTACAGGACTATTCGTAGGTTTACCTATCCTGCGCTATTTATCACATTAATATTATTGATACTCCTTCTGATCCCTCAATTTACTAGGGAGATAGGGGGAGCAAGGAGATGGCTCCATATAGGTCCCATCGGCTTTCAGCCATCAGAATTGGCCAAGTCTACACTAATACTCTATATTGCCCATTCATTGGTAAAGAATACTGATAAGTTGAAGGATTTTAAATTTTATCTGTTCAATCTATCAATACTCGGTCTCTTTTTTTTACTGATACTATTTCAACCAGATCTCGGAACAGCTCTTATTATTGCAGCAGTTGTCTTCACCCTCTTTTTTGTAGCAGGCATCCGTTTTTCATATATATTTTATTCATTTTTGATAAGCATTCCCTTACTCTGTGTGACTGTGCTGTGGGTTTCTTCTTATATAAAGAGGAGGTTGGCATTTCTGAATCCCTGGGATGATCCATTAGGTGCAGGATTTCAGATTATCCAATCCTATCTGGCATTTGGGAGGGGGAACATATTAGGACTCGGTCTGGGAGAAGGTAAACAGAAGTTGTTTTATCTACCAGAACCGCATACCGATTTTATATTTTCGATAATCGGGGAGGAGCTAGGGTTTATAGGTAGTGTAGGTGTAGTAGTACTCTTTGCAATTCTTGTATGGAGGGGAGTCAAGATATCCCTTAGGTCCCTAGATCCCTTTGGGAGATATCTTTCCCTTGGAATAATCCTGATGATAGGGATTCAAGCGATTGTTAATATGGGTGTAGTGGTTGGACTCCTTCCGACAACAGGACTTCCTCTCCCTTTCATCAGTGTAGGAGGATCTTCCCTGTTAGTTTCGATGACTAGTATAGGGATGTTATTGAATATATCTGAAAATATAGTGTAGCCGCAGGCTTTAGCCTGCATATGCGCAGCTACGATGTTGTTAAATATATCTGAGAATATGGTTTAGGAGAATTATTATTGAATGAGAGTGGTTATAGCTGGGGGTGGAACTGGAGGACATCTATATCCAGGGATATCTATTGCCAGGGAGTTTCTCAAGAGAGATCCAAGCACCGGCATACTTTTTGTGGGTACAGAAAGGGGTGTAGAAAGGCATATAATTCCGAGAGAGGGATTCAATCTAAAGAGTATCTCTGTGGGGGGATTAAAAGGAAAATTTTCTTTGAGAACGGTCCTTTCCCTATTTATATTACCGATAGGGATCATCCAGTCTCTCCTGTTACTAAGGAATTACAGACCAGATATAGTTATCGGAGTAGGGGGGTATGTAGCAGGACCTCTGGTTTTTTCATCCTTTTTATTAGGAATACCGTCTGTTATCCAGGAACAAAATCTCTTTCCAGGTATTACAAACAGGATACTCGGGAGGTTTGTTGATAAGATTGCGGTCTCCTTTCAGGGATCTGTGGGGTATTTTCCAAAAGGAAAGATCTGTTTTACAGGGAATCCGGTAAGAAGTGAGTTTTTTAAGGTTGATCCCGGTAAAGGCATGAAGAAAAGGAGGTCTGGATTTACGCTCCTTGTTTTTGGGGGAAGTCGTGGTGCTCACAAGATTAATCTATCTATGGTTGAGGCTCTTGATCTATTTTCAGATGTTAAGGATGAAATTTATATTATTCATCAAACAGGAGAAGAGGATTTTTCGTTTGTTAAGGGGGAGTATAGTAAAAGGGGTATCCCGGCAGAGATAAGGCCTTTCATTATTGATATGGCTAATAATTATAGGAAGGCAGAAGATCGGAAGAGCGTCGTGTAGGGAAAGAGTGTAGATCTCGGTGGTCGCCGTATCATTAAAAAAAAAATATAAAGACAAAACAATTCTTAACGGAATTAACGCGACTACACGCATTACGTCACTGCGTGCTGTTCTAGCACCTCTCCCGCCCACTATTCACTCAC
>CAJVYE010000127.1 GCA_913009285.1 uncultured Nitrospirota bacterium
ACGCCCAAAACCCAAAATCTCTTAGCTGGAGTACTATAAGTATAGCTGTGAAACCAATTTTTAAGCACAGATCAAGGCTATAAGACTTTTTAACCCATATATTATGGAATACTTTTAAACAGGCTTTGATAGTATCCGGAGGGCATACAGATCTTTATTCTGTCCATGGATTCGGAGATTATCATCTTTTAGGAAAGACAAGGGATGACGCCGTAGGGGAATCCTTTGATAAATTGGCTATAACTTTCTCAATATGGATGCTGATCCCAACATGAGACTTGGAAGATTATGAACATCAAAAACCGTCCAAATCATAAGATATACATTCAAGTGCTTCGTCAAATGTCGCCTGAAGAAAGGTTGCTTAAGGCATTTGAATTGTCTGAATTTGCCAATCAACTTTTTATTCATGGATTACATAAGAGATTCCAGAATCTTCCAGATGAAGAATTCAAAAAAATACTTTTGGAGCGTCTCGATAAATGTCACAACAGAAATTATTAAAAAAGGTTATTCAAGCACTCGATCAAGCTGGAATCCAATATAGGACTCCTAATTTATTATTTGAAAGTTATAAGACCACAGCAAACTTATTTTGAGGCGATCCCTAAAAGAGTTTAATCAATTTATTTTCAATCCTCTCAATCCATCCGTAAAATTCTACAGGCATAATACTATTTAAAATGGAAAGATAGCCCATACTCATTAATATTCCCAGTGCAATTAGTAAGATCCCACTAAAGAGATTTGTGGTATGTAAGTGGAGATACCATCTGCTAATCTTAAAGTTCCATCCTTTTCCTCTCAGAATCCTCCAGAACAGACTATCTTTACTCAACCTTCCAAAAAATGTTGATATTATGATAAGTGGGGATCCAAGGCCGAGCGCATATGCGAAAAGAAGTCCCATGCCCTGATAAACCGTTTTTTCAACGGCCGCAAGTATTAGGATGCCTGTAAGTACAGGCCCTATACATGGTGTCCATCCAAGGGCAAATGTAGAACCAAATATAAAGGAACCAAAATATGTTGCAGATGGCTTATTTAAGAATTTCATTCCAGAAAACCCCTTACCTATTAATGTCATTAATCCAAATATTACTACCAGGATGCCTAAGATACGTGTAAGTGAAAAGAGATGTTCCGTGATAAAAAAGCCGATAAAACTGGCAGATGCCCCCATCAATACGAATAAAAAGGCAAGTCCAAGAAAGAAGAAGATGCTCATCATTGCAATTCGTTTTCTTCCCCCCTGAAATGTAACCGCAAAATAGGCAGGTAATATGGGCAAGGTACAAGGGGAAAGGAAACTTAGTATACCGGCAATGAATGACAGAATTACTAAAGCAGAGATATTAGATGTGGGAAACCGCTCTTCTCCTAATAGGCTAATCTCTGTAAAATTGTTTGACTCTGAAAAAGCAGCGCCTGTTAATACCCCTCCCAGAAGCACAAAGCATAGCAGTAAAATAGATATAATAATCTTCTTTAAATAAGGATTATTTTCCTCATGTAAATTTATCTTAATTAAGTCCATTTATCTCTTTCGCGCAAAGAATGTCATCCCTAAAGTAAATTTGGAGGTCTTATATCCTGTTTTCCCCACGATCCTTGCCTCCACGAAACCCGTTCTTTCCATCATAGCCAGGAATGACCTTCCTGGTATGGCTCCGGATATTCAATCAGACCATGTGCCGAGTTTTGCCACCTCCTCCTGAGAGACCCCATCTTCCAGTGAGATATCTGCAATCTGGAACCGGCCACCCGGTTTGAGGACCCTGTAGGCTTCTGTAAGGACTTTTTCCTTTTCAGGGCAAAGATTGAGGACACCGTTAGAGATAATAACATCTACAGACTCATCTTCAAGGGGAATCTCCTCTGCAAGGCATTTCCGGAATTCCACATTTTTTAGTCCTAACTTTGTCCGATTGTTTTCAGCCTTTGTTAGCATCTCCCCGGTCATATCAATACCGATGACCTTTCCTGACGGCCCCACGAGCCGGGCAGCAATGAAGGTATCAAACCCTGCTCCTACGCCGATATCCAGGATGATCTCTCCTTCATGGATGGGATCTAACAAAAGAGGGTTTCCTACCCCTGCGAAAGACTCAGTTACACTTGTGGGTAAACCCTCGATATCTTGTGGGTCATACCCCAATCTCTTTGCGCTCTCTGCCCCAATGGGAAACTTTTTTTCTGTTTCAGGCGCCTTGGCGATCCGAGCAAAACGTTCCTTTATCATCTTTCGGATCTCATTATGATTCTCTGCCATTTGATCATCCCCCCTCACCTATTGGGTTACAGATTATAGCCGAGGCGTCTCGCCTCGGATGTCAGGCAAGATGCCTGACCTATTTTCACAAAATGTTGATAATAGCCGAGGCATCCTGCCTCGGAATCGCAGACCTAAAATGTAGTTTCTGCGTTAGCCATCACCACTGCTTGGTCATCTAACAAGTTTGAAAATAGTTTATAAAGCAACTTCACCTTTACCTCACCATGGGTTATAGGCAGATCATATTTCAAAATCCTGATTTCATCTGCTTTAATACGATTTTTATTTACTGTATTGAAGATCTCTTGCTTATGTAGAACTTCTACACCACCTTTTTTCAGGATTGATGTATCCGCGATTACTGCACGACCTCCAGCCCCGGGGATAGAGTGCCCAGCGCCATTGTTTATAATCTTCACTATTACCTTGCCCTTATCAATGGTAACTTTTATGCTGGCGGCTGATCTAAGCATTTCCTCGTCATGAGCTCCCTTCCATGTATGTCTTCCACTCTTACGTACAGGCAAGTCTCCACTTCCACCCCGTTCAGCAATCCTGCGATCTATCTTGGGCATATGACAGTCTTGACAGGTGATACCTTTTTTTGAATAAGAGCTTTCCTTCCATTCTTCCACTTGAGTCTGCTTTCCTAATGGGCAAGTTCCATGGCAGGTGAAGCATAGCTCGACAGAGGTGTATCTCTTATCTTTAACAGTTTTGTGAGGGGCTTGAACATCAAATTGACCCCTTTGAGCCCCATCATAATCCTGGTGGCAGGCAATGCATGTAATGCCCTCCTCTTTATTTTTATCTCTAAGGGATGGGAATACCCCTATTCCGGTAATCTGGATTGGAAGCGGAGCATGGCATATCGAGCATTCACTTACCTTAAAAACCTTTTCTTGGGGTTGAAGTGAACCTGAGATAGAGCTAGGAAGACAGGAAAGATATCCTGCTTCTCCTTCATGCTTCTCCAACGCTGCCTTTTCTGACAAAGACATGACATCGGTCCATGCCTTGGCGTGCATGGACGCCTGCCATTCAGCGTAGATCTCCCTATGGCATTGCTCGCAAGATGAGAGATCGGCTAGCTTATCCTCTTTCTCTGCCTTGTCCTGTTTTTTACACTGAGTGGTCATCAGTAGTATTAGAAACAAGCAGAGCATTATTGTAATTTTTCGAAGATTTGATTTCATAGATATTCCCTCCTTTTCAGCTTAGGTTTAATAACTCTTTGATATCACCTTCAAAAACCTCTATTACTCTGGGTCCCATATACACCTTGTAGATTCTCCAATCCCTGGTTATAATGAAAGTGGTAGGTAATCCTCTAACCCCGTAATTATTAGCCACTCTTGGATTATGGGTTCCGATTAAAACTGTATATTTTGTCCCTACCTCCTCCATAGCTGGTCTCACCATCTTTGCCCCACCTTTATCAAAACCAATAGCTACTATTTTAACCCCTTGTCCCTTATATTTATTATGGAGTTCATTAAAGATAGGAAATTCTCTTTTACAGGGGCTGCACCAGGTTTCCATAAAATTAAGGATAACAATTTTACCCTTAAGGTCAGAGATAGATAAGGGCTTTCCATACATGTCATTTAACTTGAAATCTGGAGCCTCCCTTAGCTCTTGGGAACTTTCTTTTGAACATTGAGTAGTCAATAATATTAAGATCAAAGGAGTCATTATTAAAATTATACTTTTATTTCCAATCACTTTAATCTTTTTCCCTATCACCTTCTACCTAAAACCTTTCACCTAACAATTATGCTTTATTCGGGTATCTTATAAAACATCACTGTATCTGCATATACATTACTTGTACGGGCATGTAACTCCACATGGCCATTACTCCATTTGCGGAGATAGGCATTCTTTAGGCCATAGGAATCATACCTTTTAAATGGATAATATTTATAGGTTAAACCATTGACTGTCTTTTCTTTTGCCTTAGGACCAACTAACCTATACCAACCAGAGGTTGTAACCGGACCCTCCACTACAGGATAGTCGGATACCCCATATGCAAAGCCAATTCTATACTCACCGATGTTGGTGGATTCTTTGACATCATCAGGTGGTACAATCTCATTCTCATCTGTGCGGATCTCAAGTTGTCCTGTACTAACCTCATTAGTCAACCATACATACACCTCATAATTCCCATCCATCTGTATCAGTGGGATCCATGTTACCTGTCCCCCCCAGATCGGAAGAGCACACGTCTGAACTCCAGTCACATTCCTTTATCTCGTATGCCGTCTTCTGCTTGAAAAAAAAAAAAAACAACACACCCCCCCGCCCCCCCCCACCCCCCCACCTCTCATACCA
>CAJVYE010000128.1 GCA_913009285.1 uncultured Nitrospirota bacterium
GCATTAAAGCTTGCGATGTGGAGGCCATTTCAGGTGAAAGAAAGGAACTCCATTTAATCAGTCAGGACAAATGTGTGAAATGTGGAAAATGTTTTGTAGCATGTCCCTTTGAGGCAATATCAAAGGTTTAAACACTATAGTAGGTAATGTTTTATGGGTATTTGGTTAATGAAAAAGATAAGATTAACAATCAATGGAAAAGAGATATTAACAAAACCCAAAACTATCCTCCAGGTTGTGGAGGATAATCATCTGGATGAAATACCCACCTTGTGTTTTGATCACAGACTTCCGCCCTATGGGGCCTGTTTTCTATGCGTAGTAGAAGTGGAAGGGAGAAGAGGGCTGGTACCCTCATGCAGCAGCATGGTAGAGGAGGGGATGGTTGTCCATACAAACAATGAAAAAATCCATGAGGCCAGAAAGACCTGTCTGGAACTGATGCTCTCTGATCATTATGCTGACTGTTTTGGTCCCTGTAAATTGACATGCCCTGCTGGCGTGGATGTCCAGGGATACATCTCCCTGATCAATCTGGGAAAATACAAGGAGGCCATAAAGCTAATCAAAGAGAGAAATCCTCTCCCTCTGGTCTGTGGCAGGATATGTGTAAGGGAATGTGAGATTGCCTGCCGCAGGGGGAGGGTAGATGCCCCTGTAGGAATTGATTATCTGAAACGTTATGTTGCTGATCAGTACCTTTCAGAGATCTTTGTACCTGAAAGAAAACCGGAAAACGGAAGGCGTGTAGCAGTAATTGGTGGAGGTCCCTCTGGTTTGACCTGTGCCTATTATTTAGCACTGGATGGCTATCCAGTAACGATCTTTGATTCCATGCCCAAACTTGGAGGTATGTTGAGATATGGTATTCCTGAATACCGGCTTCCAAAGGAGGTATTGGATAAAGAGATAGATTCTATTATTGATCTTGGAATCGAGGTAAAGACCAATTGTAGACTTGGAGAGGATTTTCATATCCCTGATCTCTTTAAGAGGGGTTACGAGGCAGTCTTTATAGGGTTAGGTGCCCAACAATCCACAGGCATGGGGATCGAGGGGGAAAAGGCAGAGGGAATCATTCCTGGAATCGATTTTTTAAGGGATATAGAGTTAAAAGGAAAGCCCTCCCTTGATGGCAGGGTGGTGGTAGTAGGTGGTGGAAACACTGCAATTGATGCTGCCAGAACATCTCTGCGGGTTGGTGCTGATGAGGTCACCCTGTTGTATAGAAGAACCATCCAGGAGATGCCAGCCCATAGTGCAGAGATAAAAGCGGCTGAAGAGGAGGGGGTCAATTTTATCTTCCTATCCGCACCTACAAAAGTAATAACAAGTAATGGCCGGATGTCTGGTATAGAGTGTATTAAGATGTCTTTGGGAGAGCCTGATGCCAGTGGACGAAGGAGGCCTGTCCCAATCAAGGGCTCTGAATATATTCTTCATTGTAATTATGTAATTTCTGCAATTGGTCAGGCTATTGATCCTTCAGGATTAGACAAGGATGCAAAGATCGAGATAACCAAAAGGGGGAGGATCTCTGTTAATCCCCAGATCCTGGATACCTCATATCCTGGTGTGTTTGCAGGGGGAGATGTAGTATCCGGCCCTGCCACAGCTATTGAGGCCATTGACCATGGGAGAAAGGCTGCCATCTCTATTCATAACTATCTGAATCAGAATGTAAGATCAATAATATCTGAATTTAAAAGCAAGAAGGATACCTTTGGTGGACCTGATGAAAAGGAATTTGAATCCATTCCAAATCTCCCTATACAGATTATGCCGGAAATACCTATTGCTCAGAGGATTGGTAATTTTCATGAGATAGAGAGGGGTTTACAGGAGGACCAGGCCAAAACAGAATCGTCTCGTTGCTTGGAATGCGGTTGTAACTATGTATATGATTGTTTATTAAAGAAATATGCCACACAGTATGGGATTACAGATCTCCTCTATAAAGGTGATGTAAACAAACATAAGATCGATGACAAGCACCCTTTTATTGTGCTCGATCCAAACAAGTGTATTCAGTGTGGCAAATGTGTAAGGACCTGTGCAGAGATTCTCGATGTCTCTGCCCTGGGATTTGTCTATAGAGGGTTTAGGACCATGGTTAAACCCTCCATGGAGAAACCCCTACAGGCCACAAACTGTATATCATGCGGCAATTGTATATCTGCCTGCCCTACAGGGGCTATTACAGAAAAGCTGCCTTACAAAAAGCAGGGGCCCTGGGTTATGGAGGAAAAGACCTCCCTCTGCCACTATTGCTCTATCGGATGTAACCTTAATATCAAATATAAGACAGATGACCTGTTTTTTGTAACCACCTCCAATAACAGCAAATCTCTGGATAATGGTTATCTCTGCTTTAAAGGAAGATTTGGTTATTACTATCACTTGAATAATTCAGACAGAAATGTAACACCCAAAATCAAGAAAGAGGGAAGGCTGGTTGATGTCTCATGGCAAAAGGCAATAGAATTTACTGCACAAAGAGTGATGGAGATAAGGGAAAGATATGGTCCTGATTCAATAGCCCTTTTTGCCTCTTCAGAATTGTCTAATGAAGAGCTATATCTTATCCAGAAGCTGGGCCGGGGTGTTATAGGGACCAATAATATTGGAAGTTTTGCCAATTCACTGATTCCCAAGGATCTTAATGCCCTGGATGAAACCCTTGGAATAACGGCCTCAACCAATCCCATGATGGATCTTAAAAAGGCCGATGTAATTTTGTTAATCAACTCAGATCCAACAGAAGAGCATCCTGTTCTTGGCTTCACCATAAAAAATGTGGCAAAGAAAAATTTGACCAAACTTATTGTAGCAAGGTCCATGGAGATCGATATGGTCAACCATGCAGATATATGGCTGGATTCCCGCAAAAGGACCAATACTGTTTTGATCAATGGAATCATGGGATGGATCATTCAGAATGATAGGCAAAACAGATCGTTCATTGATGAAAATACAACTGGTTTTCGAGAGCTTAAAGAGATGCTGGAGAGGATCACCCTATCTGAGGTCAGCAATATTACCGGGGTCAGTATGGAAAAGATTCGACAATGTGGTGAAATTTTGTCAAATCCTGATTTGAATCTTATGATTATTTACAATATCGATTCCATGACAGAAAGATCTGAAAATGACCTTCAAGCCATTGGAAATTTACTGCTCCTTACCGGTAAGATAGGAAAACCATCAAATGGTGTGATTTTATTGAGGGAACATTGTAATTCGCAGGGACTCCTGGATATGGGGATAAGTCAGAAATATTTGCCAGGATATATTCCTATTAACGATATAGAGGGGATAAAGAGATTAGAGACTATTTGGGGGAGTAAGCTGGGATATATCCCTACCACAAATAAAGAAGAGATCCTGTCCAAAATGTCCGAAGAAGCTATTAAGGCATGTCTTATCTTTGGAGAGAATCCCTTGAAAGATCCTGGAAACATAAAATATCTACAGTCATGCGAGTTTTTAATGCTACAGGATCAATTCTTGACCGAGTCTTGCGGAGAGGCTCATGTGGTTCTTCCGGGCAGTAGTATACTGGAGACATCAGGGACCTATACCAATTTTGAAAGGCGTATCCAGAGATCTTCCAGGATATTTGCCCCTAAGTGCGGGAGGGAGAACTGGCAGGTACTATGTCAGCTTGCAGAAAGGTTTGGTCATACGTGGAAGTATCAATCTCCTGAAGAGATCTTCAAGGAGATCCTTAAGGCAACCGATCTTTTGCCAGAGATAGGATTTAATGAAATTGAGGCAAAGGAGATCTATTGGAATTTGCCGGATGGATCTAAAAATGGCAATGATTTCCTATTTGAAAAAGGATTCAATTTCCTAGACAAAAAGGGAAAATTTCAGACTTATTCCTCAGAATTAGATATCCCTCCATATCAAACCTTCCACTATTGTTCTATTTGCGAAAAGATGGAGATATTTAAAAATAGAAACCTTTAACTTCACGATATTATTAATAAATGATATTATATATATATGTATATGACATTACTGCGAAAATTCCGACATTGGTAGCCGCAGGCTTTAGCCTGCGAAAAAGTTTTACAAATCAGTCACTTACGTTGCGGCTACCCTGTTTTTAAGGTTTTTGCAGAAAAGTCATATATTTAAAAAGAATAAAACATATAGTTTTTTGTATAAAACAAGAAAAAAGGTGAGGAAAATGGAACCAAAAGAGAAAGAAAAGATCAATGAACAGGAGTATATAAAGAGTTTAGAAGATCAACTTGAAAAGGCTAGAGCAGATTTATCCCAGATGGAGGCAGAACTGCGATTAACCGAGAATAGGTGCCAGACCATTTTAAAGGCCGTTGATGACACAGTGACCATTTATGACAAAGAGCTTAATATGAAGATAATAAATCGTGATGTTGATCTAAAAGACAAGAAATGTTATGAATTCTTTTTTAATGAAAAAGAGATGTGTGAGGATTGTTCGGTACTCAAAACCATAAAAGAGAAAAAAGGGTTTGTCACTGAAAAGAAGATTGGTCCAAAATATTATAGGATTAAAACCTATCCACTGTTAAACCCTCAGACAG
>CAJVYE010000129.1 GCA_913009285.1 uncultured Nitrospirota bacterium
AACCTCATAAATTTTGGAATTGTGCCTCTGATTTTTGACAATGAAGAGGATTATGAGCGTGTTAACCAGGATGATAAGGTCTCTTTAGATATATCTGATCTAACTGCAGATACCTTTACACTGCATAATGAAACCCAGAAGCTGGATATCCCTATAAAACCAGCCTTTGGTTCCACAGATATATCTACGTTAAAGGCAGGTGGTGCATTGAATCTGATTTAATTAAGTGTAATTTTTATTGTCTCAAAAGATTTGTAAACTAGGTAAAAGGAAAAAATAAGGAATTTTCCCCAAAAGTTCCGGGGGATCTCTTTGAAGAGAAGAGGATATGGGAACTTATGGAGGTTATATGTCTGAAAAGATCAAGGTTAAAAATACGATTGTAGAGATGGATGGAGATGAGATGACACGCGTCATGTGGGCCTGGGTAAAGGATTACCTGATTATGCCCTTTATTGATGTGAATCTGGAGTATTACGATCTCAGCATGGAAAAGAGAGAGGAGACCAAAGACGAGATTACCTTACAGGCGGCCAAGGCCATTGCCAATCATGGCGTAGGGGTCAAGTGTGCCACTATTACTCCTGATGCAGATAGGGTAAAGGAGTTTGGGCTCAGTAAGATGTGGAAGAGTCCAAATGGTACTATACGGGCCTACCTGGATGGTACAGTCTTTCGTGAACCAATAATCTGTAAAAATATTCATCCATTTGTGCGTACATGGAAGAAACCGATCATCATTGGCCGTCATGCCTATGGAGATGAGTATAAGGCTACTGAGTTTACCGTACCCGGCCCTGGCACAGTAAATCTGGTGTACAAACCAGAGGATGGTTCTGAACCAGTTACGCTTGAGGTACACAAATTCAAAGGTCCCGGTGTTGTGTTAGGTATGCATAACCTTGAGTCTTCTATCCGTTCATTTGCCCAGTCATGCCTGGTATATGCATTGCAGCAGAAGGTAGACTTGTGGTTCAGTGCAAAGCAGACCATTCTGAAAGAATATGACACCATGTTTATGGATATCTTTCAGGAAGAGGTAGACAAACGTAAAGCCGAGATGGAGAAAGCAGGTATTACCTACTGGTATACCCTGATTGACAATACCGTGGCCCAGGCAATGAAACACGAAGGAGGTTTCCTCTGGGCATGCAAGAATAGGGATGGCGATGTTCAGAGTGATATGATAGCAAGTGGTTTTGGCTCGCTAGGCCTTATGAAGTCGGTTTTGGTAAGCCCTGATGGTAAGGTTGAAACCGAGGCTGCCCACGGAACAGTGACACGGCACTATCGGTTGTACCAGCAAGGGAAAAAGACCTCTTCTAATCCTACTGCTATTATATTTGCCTGGTCAGGTGGTATTAAACATAGAGGTCAACTTGATGGCACACAGGATGTAGTTGATTTTGCCAATGCCCTGGAAGATGCAACCATCAAGACAATTGAGTCAGGCACTGTAACAGGTGATCTGGCAAGACTGATCCAAGATACTTCTACACCTTCAGAGGACTCTTATGTAAACACAGAGGAGTTTATTCAGGCGATAGCAAGGCGTTTGAAAGAGACGATTGGTGTGGCATAAAAAAGATATAAGGAAACCAGGAAGCACTGAATTCCTGGTTTCCTTATGATTATATTTTTTCTACCTGTCTTCCGCAATATTTGATAACCTTACCCCTTTTATGGCGATCTCAGGGGCATGGACAACCTCATCAGCAGCCCAGACAAGGGTAGGTCTTTTATCCCGTGTAATACCTGTGATATTCATCAGCAGGTTATTGATGTTATCGTTTATACGGATGGTATTCGGTTGAATAGGGGTAGATAATTTTCCATTTTTGATAAGATAAGAATCTCCAATTATAGTAGATGTGAAATCACCAGGCCCAAGGCCGTTCATTGGATAGGTGTACCATATCCTCCCAATGTATATCCCGTTCCCTACCTTTTGTAAGAGATCTTCTGTTGTAAATTCATCTGTGGTATCAACTATGACGTTTGTTGGGGAGATGCTAACCCTTCTCCTGTAGCTCCTCCCACCCCCTGTCTCAAATCTGAACCCGTTCCTGGGCGCAAATGCCTCTTTATAATCATTGGGATCCACACCCAGTTTCTTCTTTGCCTCCTTATCGGCTAATATCTTAAGAGAATAGTAGTGATCTGTCAGAAACCCGACAAGCACCCCTTTTTCTATAAGGTCTGTTCTCCCGGTAGGAAGCCCTTCACAGGTTATACTTTTACTCCCTGATGACCCTGGCAAGGCCCCGCTATCGAATATAGTAAGGTTCTCAGCAGCAACATTTTTATTCATCCTGCCAAGAAATGCCGAACTATATGCATCTATCATACTGAGATTGAGAGAAGGTATTATGATATTATTCATGAGGTCTGTCACAGGCTGTCTCCCAAGAATAACATTATACTCACCATCATCTATTCGTTGTCCACCTCTGGTTGCAAGGGCGCCGCGGGCTGATTCAATACCAGCATCCTCAGGATAGAATTTATCCATACATATACCGGTTGTCCACCCACTCCCTTTGGTATTCTCTCCTTCGATCATGGATGTTACAGAGGCCATAATCAACGAGGATTCATCATAGGCATCTATGCCTGTAGTGCTTCCTACAGCTATCCTCTCCTGGATGAGAGTTAGATCGCCACCGATTATAATCTTGTCTGATACACCTTTATCATTAAATACACCTATTGCCCCTTCTAATACCCTCCATCCAAGAGTAACCAGATCCTCATCCCTTATATCCATCAATCTCTGATCGTGATATTCCCTTAAAAGAGGTTTTTCATATGAAGGGGATGGTAGAGACCTAAAGGCAGGATCGTATACCATATTCCTTCTCGCCTTATCCAATGCCTTCCTGATCCCATTCAGGGAAAGATCCCCGGGTTCACTCCCAAAACCTATATTTATGCCATCAGTTGTCTTAAATACAGCCAGCACCCCTAGCCCATAGGATTCAGTCGATTTTGGTTCCTCTACACCATTACAGGGTATATGGGAAGTATAATTGAGCCTGGTCAGGAGATTTGCGTTGCTTGAGGCAACTATCTCTGCATCAAGGATATCCTCTAAATCCTTAATAAACCCCAGGCCTTCCTTTACCCCTTTTTTTAATTCATCTATAGTGACCATTTTATTTATCCCTTTCCGTCTTTACAAGTAAGGAGCAGGCAGTAAGCAGAGAGCAGGATTTTACTGCCTATTGCCAACTCCTTAGTGTACTCCCTACACCCCTGTCAACTTCGCCCTGCTCCGTATGGTCGGAGCACCATTACCCAGCTTTTTTGTCTGCATAGGCTGTCCCTTGCCGCAGTTGTGTATGGGGTACAACTTAAAATCATTACCCACAGCATCTATATTCATCAGATAGTCCTTACTGTCTGATGTCATACCACCGTTTCTAAACAACTGGCCGAGTTCTCCATTCTTGATCCTGTAGACCTTGACCGCTGATATCCTGAAGTTTTCCCTTGATTCAGATATCGAGGGTGTACGATGACCTTTTAGATAATATCCATCATCCACATTTGATATGATATCTGAAGGATCTGTATCCCCGGCGGCAAATACAGTATTGGACATCCTTATCAAAGGGACAAATGATGCATCTGTTGCCTTGAAGGAGCCATTCGGTTCTACTCCTAGTATAGCAGCAGTTTGTCTGCTATTCATAAACCCTTTAAAGATACCCTTATCTATGTGGACAACCTTTCTGGCAGGTGTACCCTCATCATCATACTTATAATGACCATAACCAGGGAGAGAAGGATCAGAATAGGCTGTGACGAGAGTAGATGCGATCTGTTCCCCTATATGGTGCTCATCAAGGCCTCCTAAGAGCCATGACCTCCCTGCGTATGCAGTCTCATATTTTAGTCCCCTGTCAAGTTCCATTGGATGCCCTATTATCTCATGGACTACTAAGGCATTATAATGAGGGTCTGTTACAATAGTCACCTCTTTATCTGTCGACTTCAATGGCTCTGCCTTGATCAGATCCAGGGCATCCCCGGTCAGATCGAGTGAGAAATCTCGAAAGGTCTTTTCATAGACATTTATACCTTTTGTAATTACCTCCCATCCCCTCTGATCTCCAATATAATCGTATAGTTCCTGGGCTCCTTCCTCATTCTGTGCAACTACATAGAGGAATCCTTCTGTAAGGGCATATGACTGGTCAATATCTGTCCCTTCTGAACTAAGAAATAATTCCCTCACCATCATAGTAAAGGCCATTACCTGATTAAATCTTATCTTTCTATCATAGGAGCTTATCTCTTTTGATGTCTCCTTTGTGATCTCAATGATATTCTTTAAAGGGACCTCCCTTGGATCGAGATCAAACACCGCTGATACCTTATCCTGATGTACCTCTATTGATGCTAGTGTTGTATCCCAGAGGGATTTACCAAGTTGGCCAAACATCTCCTTTGCCTTGAGTTTACCTGCCGCATTGCTGAATGCCCTCCTGTACGCAAGATCGGAAGAGCACACGTCTGAACTCCAGTCACCTTCCTTTAACTCGTATGCCCTCCTC
>CAJVYE010000130.1 GCA_913009285.1 uncultured Nitrospirota bacterium
CCCTGTGAGAGGATATACTCTGCAGCCATTAGGAATTCCTTGATAGTAGTCATCAGACCCCTTTTAAGGAGGATAGGTTTATCTAGCCTGCCAAGTTCCTTTAATAAAGAAAAATTTTGGACATTCCTTGCCCCAACCTGGACAATGTCTGTATAATCTGCAACCAGATCAACTTCTCTGGGATTCATAACCTCTGTAACGAATGGAAGTCCTACCTCATCCCTCACCTCAGCCAATATCTTTAATCCCTCTTCCTCCATCCCCTGAAAACTGTATGGTGATGTACGTGGTTTGAATGCGCCTCCTCTCAATATATGTGCCCCGGCATCCTTCACAGCCCTTGCTGTCTCCATCAACTGCTCCTTACTCTCCACAGAACACGGACCAGCTATTATAATTACCTTCTCCCCTCCTATCTTGATATCGCCGATAGATATAACACTATTTTCAGGTTTTACCTGTCTGCTGGTGAGTTTATAAGGTTTGAGAATTGGAACAACACTTTCCACTCCTGGTAGCGATTCCAAAGATTGTAGTCGTGCCTTACCCCTTTCGTCTCCAACCGCACCTATAACATTCCTCTCCACCCCCTGGATAATATGAGCAGTATATCCAATCTCTTTTATCCTTCTTATAACCTCATTTGTCTGCTCCTTTGTCGCCCCTGCTTCCATTACGATTATCATTTCTATAATTCCTTTAAAATATCAAAATAGGTGGTAGTTTGTTTATAAGGGATGGGTCAGAAATAACTTTAGTTCACTTTAGACACTTTAGGCACTATTTTCAATTAACAGATGGTAAATCAGATATAGATTTATCAAAGGTTGATCCTACAAATTTATCTTTATCTATATCTGTTGATGGTGATTTTTTAGAAACCTTCCTCTTTTTTTTCTTTACCACTACGATCTTTATGACCTCATCCATAGTCTTCACAAAGATGGTTTTCAATGACTTTTTGATAGCAGGCGGTATATCCTTCATATCCTTCTCATTTTCTTCAGGAAGTATTACTGTACGTATCTCACCCCTATGGGCAGCAAGGAGCTTCTCTTTTACGCCCCCAATAGGAAGTACCCTGCCCCTCAAGGTTATCTCGCCCGTCATAGCTACATCTGCCTTTAATGGTATACCTGTAAAGGCAGATGTAATAGCGGCTGCCATGGTAATACCGGCTGATGGTCCATCCTTAGGTATAGCACCCTCAGGGATATGTATATGTATATCTTTCTTCTGATAGAAATTTTTGTTCAGTCCCAAGCCGCTTGCTCTCGATCTTACATAACTCATGGCCGCATGCGCAGATTCCTGCATTACATCACCCAATTTTCCAGTCAGGGTAAGTTTTCCTTTACCATCCATTACGATTACCTCTATAGCCAATAATTCACCCCCAACTTCGGTCCAGGCAAGCCCTGTTGCCAGGCCTACCTCATTCTTCTTTTCTGCCTTTCCAACACGATACCTTGGAATCCCAAGGTATTTGGCAACATTACGAGAGACTATATTAACCTTTGTCTTCTTTCCATCCTTAACAACCTTCTTCGCTACCTTTCTACATATCGATGCTATCTCACGTTCAAGATTCCTTACCCCTGCCTCCCTTGTATACTGCTTTATCATTGTCTGGATAGCAGCCCGTGAAAAGTGTAGATTTTTGTCCGTTAGACCATGCTCACCTACCTTTTTCGGGATCAGGAAGAGTTCGGCTATCTTCATCTTTTCATGCTCTGTATAGCCTGGTATCCTCAAAACTTCCATTCTATCTTGAAGAGGCTGTGGTATGGAATAAAGTACATTTGCAGTAGTAATAAACATAACCTCTGAAAGGTCAAATCCAACCTCAAGATAGTGATCATCAAAGGCATTATTCTGTTCAGGGTCCAGCACCTCTAACAGGGCAGATGAAGGGTCCCCCCTGAAATCTGTACTCATCTTATCTACCTCATCCAGCATAAAGACAGGATTCTTGGTTCCTGCCTTTTTGATACACTGGATAATTCTACCTGGGAGCGCCCCAATGTATGTTCTTCTGTGTCCCCTTATTTCTGCCTCATCCCTTACTCCACCAAGTGACATACGGACAAACTTTCTTCCCAGAGACCTTGCTATTGACTGACCTAGCGAGGTTTTTCCTACGCCAGGTGGTCCTACGAGACATAGTATAGGACCTTTCATCTTCTTAACCAGCTTACGAACAGCCAGATATTCCACGATTCTTTCCTTTACCTTCTCCAGACCGTAGTGATCACTGTTAAGAATTTTCTCAGCCTCTGGGATCCTCAATTTATCCTTAGTACTTACCTGCCATGGGAGATCTACAAGCCAATCTATATAATTGCGAACAACTGTGGCCTCGGCAGACATAGGAGACATCATCTCAAGTTTTTTGAGTTCCTTTAATGCCTTTTCATTAACATCCTTTGGCATCTTTGCCTTCTTTATCTTATTCTTCAGCTCATTGATCTCTGTCTTTACATCATCAAATTTACCCAATTCCTTCTGGATTGCCTTCATCTGTTCTGTTAAATAATATTCCTTCTGACTCTTCTCCATCTGCTTTTTAACACGTCCTCTTACCTTCTTTTCTATCTTCAACATTTCAAGCTCTGATTCAATAAAAGTGTATATCTTTTCCAATCTCTCTTTGATATCTACAAACTCCAGTATCTGTTGCTTTTCAGAAATCTTTAGAGTAAGGTGAGCAGCAACAGTATCCGCATATAGGTATGGGTCATCCGTATTTGTGATAGAGACTAGTACCTCAGGTGGGATTCTCTGATTTAATTTGACATACTCCTCAAAGACATTATTTATATTCTTCATCAGTGCCTTTGTGTCCGGGGAGATAGGAGTAATCTTCTTTTCTGTACTGATCACGTTTGCCTCAAAGAACTCATCATTATTAAGGAATGAAGCTATTTTTGCCCTTTCTTTTCCCTCTACAAGTACCTTAACCGTCCCGTCAGCTAGTTTTAGGATCTGCAAGATCTCTGCTATGATCCCGATTTCAAAGATATCACTTGGTTCAGGATCATTTGTCTTTGCATTCTTCTGGGCGGATAGGAAAATATTCCTTTCATGGGATAAGGCATTCTCCACTGCCTTTACAGATTTTACCCTCCCTATGAAGAGGGGAATTATCATATAAGGAAAAACCACGATGTCCCTTAGCGGAAGCAAAGGCAAGGTTCTGGATATGATGATCTCTTTATTTTTGGTTTTTTTATTTTTTTTATTCATATTAACTTGCCCGTTTCTCATAAAGTATTATAGGTTGCTCCCTTTTCGTGACAACCTCTTTACTTATAACACATTCCTTAATATCAGTGTAGGATGGCATATCATACATTATATCTAACATTATATCTTCTAATACAGAACGTAGCCCCCTTGCACCCATCTTGTGTTTCATAGCCTCTCTTGCGATTTCCCTTAGTGAGTCATCCGTAAAACTGAGATTTATTTTTTCAAATTCGAAGAATTTTTTATACTGTTTTATCAGGGCATTTTTAGGTTCAACGAGTATCTTCACCAGTGTATCCTCATCCAGATTGTCCAGAGTGGCCACCACAGGCATTCTCCCTATAAATTCAGGGATCAATCCATATTTCAGCAAATCTTCAGGTCTTATCTGAGAAAGTATCTTCCCTATATTATTCTCCTCATTTGTATGTAATTTACTTCCGAACCCCACTGTCTTTTTCCCAATTCTTTGCTCAATGATCTTCTCTAATCCAACAAATGCACCCCCACATATGAATAGGATATGGGTCGTATCGACCCGGAGAAATTCCTGATGAGGATGCTTTCGACCCCCCTGAGGTGGCACACTAGCTACAGTCCCTTCTATAATCTTAAGAAGGGCTTGCTGTACACCCTCTCCTGACACATCTCTAGTTATAGACGGATTCTCCGACTTCCTACTGACCTTGTCGATTTCATCAATATAGATAATACCTTTCTCGGCCTTTTCCACATCATACTCTGCTGCTTGAAGGAGTTTTAATATAATATTTTCTACATCCTCCCCCACATAGCCTGCCTCAGTCAGGGTTGTAGCATCAACGATAGTAAAAGGCACATCTAAAATCCTGGCAAGGGTCTGCGCTAATAGTGTCTTCCCACTGCCTGTGGGGCCTATCATCAGTATATTACTTTTCTGTAACTCTACATCATCAAGGTCGATGTTCGCCTCTATCCTCTTATAGTGATTATGGACCGCTACCGATAATATCTTCTTTGACCTCTTCTGACCAATAACATAATCATCCAGTATCTTAGTTATCTCCTTTGGCTTAAGAAGTTGTTGAAATTCATCTCCCTTCTTACGTGTCCATTCTTCCAAGATCGGAAGAGCACACGTCTGAACTCCAGTCACATTCCTTTATCTCGTATGCCGTCTTCTGCTTGAAAAAAAAATATCTTAGTGCCAACGTCATCGACAATTAAATCTTCGTTCGTAATCCACCCGCGACGATCGGAAGTGCATCTCC
>CAJVYE010000131.1 GCA_913009285.1 uncultured Nitrospirota bacterium
GTCTAGGTGATGATGGTACGTGTTGGTTGTAATATAATTTTTTTTTTTTTCAAGCAGAAGACGGCATACGAGATAAAGGAATGTGACTGGAGTTCAGACGTGTGCTCTTCCGATCTATAGAAAGTGTAATCTTATAATAAAAACTCAGGGATCTCTTCTCCTTTTACAAGATCCTCGTAATTCTCTCTTTGGCGGATTATAAAGAATTCCTTCCCCTTGACCAACACCTCTGGCACACGGGGACGGGAGTTGTAGTTGGAGGACATGGTAAAACCGTATGCCCCGGCACTCATCACGGCAATGAGTTGATCCCTCTTTAACTCTGAAATCACCCTATCCTTTGCAAAGAAATCCCCACTTTCGCATATCGGACCTACTACATCTGCTACTATCTTACGTGAAGTAGAATTCTCTCTTAGCGGGAGTATCTCATGATACGAGTTATACAGACAAGGTCTGATCATATCATTCATCCCTGCATCTACTATCAGAAAACTTTTCCCTTCACCAAGTTTGGTATACAAGACCTTAGTAACCAGGATTCCTGCATTCCCAACAATCACTCTCCCTGGCTCGAAGATAATAGTATGATCTGTATCTGAGAGGAGCGGTATAATCTCTGCTGCCAGATCCCTTGGATGAGGAGGGGTTTCATCCTTATATGTAATCCCCAGTCCGCCTCCAACATTTAGGCTCTTTATGTTAATCCCTGCCTCCTTCAGGCTCTTTGCCAGAAAGATGATCTTTTCTAATGCATCCACAAATGGGCTGATCTGGACAATCTGTGATCCTATATGCTTGTGTATTCCAACAATCTCTATATACTCCAGGCTCTCTGCTAGTTTATACTCCTTAAGTGCATTATTGATATTGATCCCGAATTTATGTGTCTTAAGACCAGTAGATATATATGGATGAGTCATAGGGTCTATATCCGGATTTACCCTTAATGCCACCCTTGCCTTACAATCGAGTTCCTCTGCCACCTCATCTATAAGAAAGAGTTCCTGTGGAGATTCAACATTGAACATCAGGATATCTGACTCAAGGGCATATCTTATCTCCTCCTTTGTCTTCCCTACCCCGGCATAGACGATCTTCCGGGGATCTGCCCCTACCAGTAGTGCCCTGTATAGTTCACCACCTGAGACAATATCCAGTCCTCCTCCTTCCCTGATAAATGTCTTCAGGATTGAGAGGTTTGAATTTGCCTTCATGGCAAAACAGATCATGTGTGGTATATCCTTAAAGGCCTCATCAAATACGAGGAAGTGATTACGGAGGGTATTATAGCTATATAAATAGAATGGAGTTCCTACCTCCTCAGCAATATCCTGTATCAGTACATCCTCGCAATATAGATCTCTTTCTCTGTATTTAAAATCATGCATTTTGATTCCTCTGAAAATCCCCCCTAATCCCCCCCTTTAACAAAGGGGGGGAAGGGGGGATTAGATTTTTGTAATTGTGACTCCTCAGGAGGGGGTGCAGGAGGTCCTTTTAGACCACAACCACTCATCATCATTACCACTGTCATGATAATGATGCACATAAAACTACCTATTCTCATCTAATATTTCCTCTGAAAATATAGATTTCCATATAATAAATTTAAAATTACTGATCCTTCAGTGTCTTCTGTGTCTTCAGTGGTTTAATATTTAACCACTGAAGACACTGAAAATAGGTCAGGCATCCTGCCTGACATCCGAGGCGAGACGCCTCGGCTATATTTATAATCTTTGTTCAATTTCAGCGATCCTCTTTAATACTTCTTTTCTGGATGTTCCCCCTTTGGACCTCTTTCCATTAATAGAATTTTCAACCTTAATATATTTGAAGATATCATCTTCAAAGAGATCTGAGAACCCCTTCATTTTCTTTAGACTAAGATCCTCAAATCTTTTATTCTTATTTATACAGTATTTCACAATCTCCCCAACTATCTTATGTGTCTCCCTGAAGGGGAGTCCCTTTTCTACGAGGTAATCAGCCATATCGGTAGCTGTAGTAAACCCTTTGCCGGCTGCCTTTAACAATTCATCCTTCTTTAACTTTATCTCATTTAGAAGCCTTGAGTATATATTGAGGGAGCTTTTAACCGTATCCACAGTATCGAATAGAGGTCTTTTATCCTCCTGCATATCCCTGTTATAAGCCAATGGAAGTGACTTCATCATGGTCAGAAGTGAAAAGAGGTTTCCATATATCTTACCTGTCTTTCCACGAACTAGTTCAGGGACATCAGGATTCTTCTTCTGGGGCATGATACTGCTACCCGTACAAAATGAGTCCCCTATCTCGATAAAATTGAACTCTGAGGATGACCATAGTATCAGCTCCTCACTCAGACGGCTCAGATGCATCATCAATATAGATGCCGCTGCACAGAACTCTATAGTAAAATCCCTGTCGGCTACACTGTCTATACTATTTTCGGTGACCCTGGGAAAATTGAGAAGGCTGGCTACATAATCCTGATCTATTGGTACAGATGTCCCTGCCAGTGCAGCAGAACCGAGGGGCATTACATTGATCCTCTTTAAGGAGTCATTAAACCTCTCTTCATCTCTATCCAGCATCTCGAAATATGCGAGGAAGTGATGAGAGACGAGCACAGGCTGAGCCCGTTGCAGGTGTGTATACCCTGGCATAATAGTGTCTACATTCTTCTTTGCAAGCCTGACAATCGATCTCTTCAGCTCCCTGATACCCTTTGTAATCTCCTGTATCTCATCACGGAGATATAGGCGCATATCGAGCGCTACTTGATCATTCCTGCTGCGGCCAGTGTGGAGTTTCCCTCCAGGATCGCCGATCTCATCTATAAGTCGCTTTTCAATATTCATATGTATATCTTCTAAGCCTGTATCAAACTCAAATTCCCCCTTTTCTATCTCTTTCTCTATCTTCTCCAATCCATTGACTATCTTTCCGGTCTCCTCCTCGTTTAAAATTCCACACTTTCCCAGCATCTTGCAATGTGCAATACTCCCCATAATATCATATTTATACAGCCGTTTATCAAAGGATATAGATGCTGTGAATTCTTCTACCAATCTATCAGTATCCTCCGAAAATCTCCCTCCCCACAGTTTTTTCATTATCTAAATATCCCTTACATATACATCTCTGGGTTTTACCCCATCTGAGGGTCCAACTACCCCTTCTTTCTCCATTATCTCAATCATCCTTGCGGCACGATTATATCCTACCCTTAATTTCCTCTGGATCATCGATATAGATGCCTGACGGGTCCTGGCAACAAGGGCAATTGCCTCATCATACTTATCATCATACTCCTCCTCTTTCTCTGTATCCTCCCTTGCCTCCAATCTGGCCTTGAGTATATCATCATCATATGTTGGTTTCTGCTGCTTTTTCAGGAAATCGACAATCCTCTTTATCTCCTCCTCTGATACAAGTGTGCCATGGATACGCTGAAGCCTGGATGTGCCGGGAGGGAGGAATAGAAAATCTCCATTGCCAAGCAGCCTCTCTGCGCCAGCAGAATCGAGTATTGTCCTCGAATCTGTCCTTGAAGAGACCTGAAAAGATATACGGGCAGGAAAGTTTGCCTTTATAGTACCTGTTAATACATCAACAGAGGGTCTCTGTGTTGCCAGCAATAAGTGTATTCCTGAGGCTCTCGCCATCTGAGCTAACCTCGCCAGGGAGTCTTCTACATCTCTTGATGAGACTAACATAAGATCTGCCAATTCATCTATTACAACAACGATATAAGGTAACCTCTTTTCCTCAGGAGGGGATATATCCCCTCCTGCCTCCTGCAAAGGATGGTCTTTTGATCCATTCATCTTTCTCTTTTCTTTTGAATCCCTCTCTTTGATTAGCTTATTATACCCATCAATATTGCGTACCCCTTTTTCAGATAGAAGACGATACCTCCGCTCCATCTCTTCCACCACCCATTTCAATGCAATCGATGCCTTTTTAGGGTCGGTGACTACTGGCGAGATCAGGTGAGGGATACCATCATATACAGAGAGCTCCAACATCTTGGGATCGATCATTATAAGATTTATATCTTCAGGGGTTGCATTGAACAACAGGCTGCATATCATGCTGTTCACCCCTACACTCTTTCCTGATCCAGTAGCCCCTGCAATCAAGAGGTGGGGTATGATGGCCAGATCAGTTACAACCGCCTTACCTGATATGTTCTTACCCAGACCCAGGGGAAGAGTGGCTCCGGATCTCCTGAACTCATCAGAGGAGAGAATCTCGCTCAAATATACGGTCTCTCTCTTTACGTTTGGGATCTCAATCCCTACCACTGACTTTCCAGGTACAGGTGCCAATATTCTAACGCTCAAGGCCTTCATCCCTAAGGCAAGGTCATCTGATAGCAGATCGGAAGAGCACACGTCTGAACTCCAGTCACATTCCTTTATCTCGTATGCCGTCTCCTGCTTGAAAAAAAAAAAGAATATAGACCCAAGCCACATCGTTGCTGATACAG
>CAJVYE010000132.1 GCA_913009285.1 uncultured Nitrospirota bacterium
AATACGTTAAGAGCTCGAGCAAGTTGGAGTGACTGGTTGGGATCTTAAGATTTTTTTTTTCAAGCAGAAGACGGCATACGAGATAAAGGAATGTGACTGGAGTTCAGACGTGTGCTCTTCCGATCTAGGTCTCACTCCCACAGTTATTCAGGATAGATATATATCCATTTAGATTGCAATGCAAGATATACAATGACGAGGCCACAGAGCCGATTTCGCACCTTATAAAGGGAGAGGATACTCCCTCTCAATTCACTATTGATCAAACCCTGCCCCCAATAGAGGGTATTACACATCACTTTGGCCTATTGATCGGGGAGCACGAATCATTACAGGAGGTCTACTACCTGATTGAAAAACTTGCCAATAATAATGCATCGGTAATAATCAGGGGGGAGAGTGGGACAGGCAAGGAGCTTGTAGCAAGGGCAATTCATCAGAATAGTCAACGGGGAACATGTCCATATATCACGATAAACTGTGCTGCGATCCCTGAAAATCTGATTGAAAGTGAACTCTTTGGACATGAAAAAGGGGCCTTTACAGGTGCCTATGCCCAGAAAAGAGGGAAGATCGAAGAAGCCCACACAGGAACCCTCTTTCTGGACGAGGTTGGAGAACTATCGCCAATGGCCCAGGCAAAGTTATTAAGATTTTTACAGGAAAAGACCTTTGCCCGGGTTGGTGCTAATAAAGAGATAAGAGTGGATGCAAGGATCATTGCTGCTACAAATAAAGATCTTGAGGAGGAGATTCAGGAAAAAAAATTTAGAGTGGATCTTTACTTCAGACTAAGAGTGGTTCAGATCGAAATAGCTCCATTAAGGGAACGGTCCACAGACATTCCTATGTTGATTCAATATCTCTTAAAAAAAATCTCTGAAGAATATCACCTGGACCAGATACCAACACTGACCCCTCAGGCCCTGAATCGGCTTATACATTATCAATGGCCAGGGAATGTACGCCAGCTTGAGAATAGCCTATATAGAGCATTTATCACTGCCAAGGATCCACATGTTCTTGATGAAGGTGATTTTGACCTTCACTGGAATTCATCCCCTTCTTTTTCTCCAAAGTCATCCATGAAGACACGATCTCTCCCCTCCTTTGATGAGCTGTCAAAAGAGGGATTGCTCAGGGCCCTTGAACAATGCAATTGGGATACAAAGGAAGCTGCGCGTCTTCTAAAGGTAAGCCGTGGGACTATCTATTATAAGCTGAAAAAATTTCAGATCCATCCCCGACATGGCAAATCAAGCCCTTAATGCTTGAAATATTCCTGGGGTGTATTTTCCACGACGTATTTCACTGCCTCTTTGATACAGATGCGGATGGCCTTCTCCATTGGTGTCTTGGCATAACTGGACAGTCCGCCACCTAAAGGGACACCACCGATCAGGGTTCCAGCTAAAACCCCAAGCTTGGCCTCTTTTGCCACTCCACTCACGTTGGTCGCTGCCAGAACCTCGGATGTAGCAGAATCAATGATCCTGATATCCATGGCCATAGAGGACTTTTTAAAGGCCCCACCAATTCCAGCAAGGATCTTTGCGCCTGGTATAAATCCTCCGAGTCCCCCACTTTTCTTTGATGTGCCCGGTTCCCATCCTGTTACTGCTGCTACAACAAGGATATCTGCTCCCCTGATTTGGCGCCGTTTAGCCTCTGTCCCTTTCTTGACGGCACCACTTGCCCCTAAGGCCTGCTCCTCCATAATTGAGCTTAATTCCGCCCTCTCCAACACGCGGTAGCGCTTAGTCTGGACCAGGGCGGTGGTGAGCATATCCTTTAATCCTCCCATATTATTCTGCTCTTCTTGGCTGAACTCAATAGTTTTCCCTAATCCCTTTATCTTGATTGAACGGCTCTTCTGATTCACCTTCCAGTCAAACTTAGCCACTGCCAGCCTGGCCCTTGGTCCACTGTATGGACCAAATTCCTGCTCAAGGCTTCTATCTACCTTAGCCTCAGGTGCAACAAATGATTCAAGTAATGCACACCCTGTCGTGAGGAAGATTCCCAATACTAACATTGCAACAACGTTCATCAGATTACCCAGTCTCATCTTAATACCCTCCCTTTTTAATTAATCTTTGCCAAAATGGCATCTGCCACCTCATTGGCAGCATCCTGCAGCGCCTCCTGTGCCCCGCTCACCGGGTCTATATGGATACTGGAACCCTCTCCATGAACCGATGCCAGAACCTTGCCTGTTCTTACCTTTACCACCCTTGCTGTTATACTAGCATGTACTGAACGCATGTCAGAACCAGCAGCATACCCTCCTTCCCTCGCAAGGGCCTTGCCTATCACAACAATATCTGCTCCCATAGTATTGGCAAGTTGCATGGCCTCCCGATTAGACAAGTTTACGTGCTGATATGGTTTAGGAACAGATAGCTTCCCTGACATTACAGAGGGATCAATCACTTCAATATTTGCCTCAATAAGTCTTTCTCCCAGAATGGTCTCTACTGTAGAGAGACTGGCCTCTCCGGTTGCTACCCCCCACCACCAGAAGAACGCCCTCTGGCCTATGGTTTGCTCAGCAATGAGAAGCACTGCCTTTTTTATCCCTCTCTTCTTTTCATCTGATATCCGGATCACTAAAGGTGAAATGGGTAATCCGCGAAGGGTAATATTCTCTTCCTTATCCATTGCCTCTATGTAATATTCTACCTTTCCACCCTGAGTAGCATCCACGGGTATCACCGCTATATACTGATCCCCTTTTTTATGAGTCATCTCTAATGGGATATATTTCACCTGAGATTCTTCCCGATAATATAAGGTAACTGTAGTGACCTTTACATTATCTGTAATTATTGCTTTTATCCTTATATCCAGCCCCCTATGATATCCTTCTTCTGGGGAATTATGTACTATTACAGGGGCTATCTGATCTATCTGATCTGCATAAAGAGTAAGGGGAGTAAGGAAGGAAAGGATCGCTAAGATAGATGTAACAAAAATAATACTCAAAATATCTCTCTTCATTTTTAAAAAGGGAAAAATATATAATCTTTTGGAAATCTTATAGACTCGAGTTAAAGTTGTCAACCTAAATATTTCAAAATTTCAAAAAATTGAAAAAGGATTTTAAAAATTTGAAATTTCTCATCATCGGAGCCAATCTGTCTGGACAAATTTCCATTTATTCCCTATCCGCTTATAGAGAATTCTTAATATATCCTGGCTCCTTTCACATCTATCCTTTAATGGTAAAACTAATCCTGATACAAAGAGATAAAACCATTTTGCATCCTTATCTACTGACTCAAAATAGGCCACCCCTTGTTTTGTAACCCCTGGATAGATATTACCTTGCAGAGTATCAATCTTTAACAGCTTTTTTGAGATAGCTCTCTGAGAGAAATGATCTTCGTATTGATGGCCTATATCTGTCACCAATACTATCTCAAACTGGGTACAGAGTCGACTCGTATTATTATTGGCAATCTTATAGTACCAAATAAGATCTATACCCTTTTCACTTGTTGACAATGTTTGCTCTTCTCTCTGATAGAGAGGGCCCCAACCAAAGTCTAACGAGTAAGCATGCGCATTTACTGTAATCAGGCACCCAAGTGTAACTGTCAATAAAACTATTTTTCTATATTTCATAAGTCATCACCTCTACAAACGTAATATTGCAATAATAATGCCAAAATAAGTCGATCAGATACTATAGCCACACAGAACACAGAGGTCACAGAGAATTCTTTATAACTCTGTGTTCTCTGTGAACTCTGTGGCAAATTATTTG
This sequence comes from uncultured Nitrospirota bacterium, assembly GCA_913009285.1. Lineage (GTDB taxonomy): Bacteria > Nitrospinota > Nitrospinia > SZUA-224 > SZUA-224 > SZUA-224. The sequence goes on from CAJVYE010000132.1 coordinate 3,770, forward strand.
GGTTAAAGTCAGCGTTGTCCGGTTAGAAAATTGCATACTGAAAAATACAACGATATTAAGCGCCTAAAGTTAAATGAATAAGTTCATTTGAATAAATCCCCCCTAACCCCCCTTTTCCAAAGGTGGGGAATTACTGAAAACCATCTTTCTAAATTCCCCCCTTTGGAAAAGGGGGGTTAGGGGGGATTTGATTGTCTACTTATTTACTCCCTTTGTTGAAAAATTATTCTTATGCAAAAACCTAACCGGACAACGCTGGTAATATATAACATTTTCTTCATTTTTCAAAATATATTTAGTCCCCTCTCCACAATCCGCTTAGACGCCCCCATCACACTGGTAGGATTGACCGCCTTGTCAGCACAAAGGCCTCCCCACCCCGAACTATCAACCATCAGCTATGAGCTATAGATTTCCATCTTTCATAAAGAAATTTTAAAAAATCAAATATAGAGGTAAATATGTTGAAAATATATATAAAATATGTATAATTAAATATATTATGAAATTTGAATGGGATGCTGATAAAAGCGCTGCAAATAGGGCAAAACATGGGATTGATTTTGAAACGGCAAAGGACATATGGTTAGATGAGAACCGTGTTGAAATTTATGAGATCGGAAGAGCGTCGTGTAGGGAAAGAGTGTAGATCTCGGTGGTCGCCGTATCATTAAAAAAAAAAAAA
>CAJVYE010000133.1 GCA_913009285.1 uncultured Nitrospirota bacterium
CAAAAACCTCAAAAACAGGGTAGCCGCAACCTTTAGGTTACGTAAGTGGCCGATTTATAGCAAACTTTTTCGCAGGCTTTAGCCTGCGGCTACCAATTTCGGATTTTGCAGTCAACATTTTAAATATCGTATAAAACTCCTGCATTGTCAAGCATATAAAATTTAAGTGATTATTAAAAGCTTGACTTTTATTTTTTTTAAAATAATATATGATATAATGAATATTCATATATATAAATATATAAGAAATATCTAATATTGCGGGTTACGGGTTGCGAATTTAGACCCGCAACCCGCAACCCGAAAGGGAGTCAACTATATGGCCATAAAGGAAGAAAAAAGAAAGATAAGATATGGCTTCCTTATTGATCTTCGCCGATGTATCGGTTGTCATACCTGTTCAGTCTCCTGCAAGGCTGAGAATGATGTCCCGCTTAAGGTGTTTCGCTCATGGGTAAAGATAATAGAAAAGGGGAGATACCCCAATGTAAGCAGATCATTCCTCCCTTCATTATGTAATAACTGTGATAGCCCTATTTGTCTGAAAAACTGTCCTGTTAAGGCTACATGGCAGCGTGATGACGGCATTGTTATGATTGATGAACATCGGTGCATAGGCTGCAAGTATTGTATGGCCTCCTGCCCTTACGATGTAAGGCATATAAATCCATTAAAAAAATATGTCCAGAAATGCTATTGGTGTTACCACAGGGTAGATAAAGGTCTGGAGCCTGCTTGTGTTGAGGTATGTATAGGGAGGGCCAGAATATTCGGGGATATCAACAATGCAAATAGCGAAATTGCCAAGCTTATTGCTACAAATCCTGTGCAGGTCCTTAAACCGGAGCTGGCTACAGAACCGAGGGTTTATTACATTGCTGCAGATCTGGATGTCATGGATCCTATGAAGGGTTGGAAAGGTTGGAGACATGATGAGGGGGGAGAGTGATAGATGGATGTTCAAATAATCTATAATACGCCTCATGAGAGACCTCTTGGGTATCTTATAGCGACTTACTTTTATTTAACCGGCCTGAGCGCTGGTTCATTTGTTGTCTCAGTTATAGCCACGATTGGTGGAAAGATTGAATACAAACCTTTAGGAAAGATCGGTGCTGTCCTTGCACCTATTTTGCTTATATTTGCTCCTATATATCTGATTGTCGATCTGGAGAGGCCTTTTAGATTTTGGCATCTATTTGTATATCTCAATTTCACTTCACCTATTACCTATGGAACCTTTCTTTTGACAGCTTATCCTATCTCGGGTCTCATATATGCATGGTATGTATTTAAAGGCCCTCAGAAAATGGCCAGTTTTTTTGGAATAGTGGGCATCCCTCTTGCGATCTGTACTCATGGATATACAGGTTTTATCCTTGCACTGGGTAAGGGACGGGCCCTGTGGAGTACAGCCCTGATGCCTTCGTTATTTATTGTATCAGCAATGGTATCTGGTATTGCCCTACTTATACTCGTTGCTTCCATAAGAAACAGATTTTTTTTAAAGAACACAGATGATAGGGAAAAGGATAAGGATCTGATAACAGGCCTGGGCAAGTTTATGGGTGGAGTTATAATAATGGATCTCTTTATGGTTTTCAATGCGATCCTTGTTCTTTTAACGTCGACCAAGGAGGCCTATGAAGTTGTAAGACTTATGCTTTTTGGCAGTTTTAGTCTTGAGTTTGTGTGGATAGAGGTATTTTTAGGAGGTATTATCCCTCTTTTTCTTGTGTTTAACAAGAAAACAGGGAAAAGCCTAACATGGGTCACTATTGCATCGATATTTACCCTTATAGGGGTCTATTCAATGAGAGTTGTGGTGGTTATTGCGGGGCAGACTATACCTTTGCATTAACTAAAGTGCCTAAAATGCCTAAAGTGGACTAAAGTGCCTAAAGTTAAAAGTTAATAGAATATAATCTTTTAACTTTAGATCACTTTAGGCACTTTAGACACTTATAAACAAGCCACCACCTCTGGTGGTAGTTACATTTGACTTTTAAAATGGCTAAAAAATTATGGAGTAAGTAATGTCAAGTATTAGTCGAAGAAGGTTTTTAAAGATTAGTGCTGCTTCTGCTTCAATCCTTGCTGGAGGAGGCTATTCAGGGCTATTTTCAGAGGCCCTGGAGCTAGGTATGGGGGGAAAGCAGGTATCCAGGACAACCGGCAAATTCCGTAAGGCGATTCCAAGTACATGTCTGCTCTGTTATGCCAGATGTGGAATCTATGGCTATGTGGAGAATGGATTGCTGATGAAGATAGGTGGTAATCCAGAACATCCGAACAGCCGTGGCAGGATGTGTGCGAAGGGACAAGCAGGTATTAACTTCCTCTATAACCCTGATAGGATACTTTATCCCTTAAAGAGGGTCGGCACACGTGGAGAGGGTAAATGGAAGAGGATCTCCTGGGATGAGGCATTTAACGAGATAGCTTCAAGACTTAAATCACTTCTGGATAAAGGCCATCCTGAGGAATTTATATTTCAGAGTACCAGGGATATAACGACACAGGATTTTGCGAGGAGATTCTTGAATGCCTATGGGACCCCAAATGCCCTTGTTAATACTGATTTAGGGAAACAGAACAAGAGGATAGCCCAGGAACTCACATGGGGGGCAGAGATAGAGGTCAATGATGTTGCCAAGACTTACTATATGTTGAATTTTGGTTCTAATCCCTATGAGGCACATCTACTGCGGACAAGTTTTGCCCAGAGGATACAGGAGGGAAGGATAACCAGGATGATTGGGGAGAGGGTGCATCATGCTGCCAAGCTAGTTACCTTTGATGTCCGTGTTTCCCAGACAGCAGGTAAGAGTGATGAGTGGATTCCTATTATATCTGGCACAGACGGTATAGTTATACTGGCCATGGCAAATGTGATTATGAAGATGGGATTATACGACAGGGAGTTCATTGAGAAATGGACAAATGTCTCTGTGAAGGACTTAACTGAATCACTTTCGCAGTATACCCCTGAAATGGCAGAGGTGATAAGTAGTGTGCCTGCCGAAGATATACTGAGGATTGCAGAGGAGTTTGCATTGAGTAAATCAGCAACTACCATTTCAACCGGAGGATTAACAAAACATTATAATGGGACATATAATGAGAGATGTATCCTCCTTCTTAATGCAATAACAGGTAATATTGATGTGGAGGGTGGATTCTGTCTGCCCCGTACCTATCGGTTGAATGAACCATCTCCAATACCACCACCCTCATCAATCATTAGCGAACTTATACATCCTGAGGATTATCCACTTTCCCCTCATGAGATCCCATATGCTGTTTTACCGATGATCAAGGCTGGAAGCCAGAGGGCCAGTGTCTATATGACTTATCAGCATAATCCTGTTTATGCAGGACCGGATTGTAATCAGACAAAAGAGATACTGAAAGATGAATCTATTATTCCCTATTATGTTGCCATTGATTCAAGCATGACAGAGAGCACAGTTTTTGCTGATATTGTCCTTCCCGAGGCGATCTATTTGGAGAGATGGGAGCTAGAGTCCCCACCTGCCTTTGAGATGGTACCTATCATCAGTATACGACAGCCTGTGGTAAAACCACTTGGTGAAGTGAAGTCATTTATGGAGATATGTATTGAACTGGCAAAAAGGATTGGTGGTGGAATGGAGAAGCACTTTGACTTTGCTACACCTGAGGACTATCTGGATATTGCTATATCAAAGATTGATAAATTAGTAAATGCTGGTGGACTCTATTATCTTATGGAGCAAGGGGTTTGGTATGATAAGGATGAAAAACCTGTATATAAGTCTTACGAGAAGAGCGGTTTTAATACCCCTTCAGGGAAATTTGAGATATATTCGGAGAGGTTGAAGGAACATGGATTCGATCCTATGCCAATATATATGGAGATCCCAGATCATCAGGCTCTAAAAAAGGGAGAATTGATCCTGACCACTTTTCAGTGGAATGTCTTTACTCACCAAAATCTTGCCAATTGTATGTGGTTATCTGAGATAGTTCACAATAACCCTATATGGATTAATGCTAAAACTGCCAGATCAAGGGGAATCAAGGATGGAGATAATGTAGAGGTTAGATCGAGGATTGGGACACTGATCACCATAGCCCATATTACAGAGGGGATTCATCCAGATGTAGTGGCTATCTCTGATAATTGTGGACATTGGGAATATGGAAAAATTGCTCAGGCAAAAAATTTTAAAAGTAAGGATCCTAATACTCAACTTATATGGTGGGAGAAACAAGGTAATGGGGAACATCCTAATCCTATTATACCTCTCAGGTCAGATTTCATTGGTGGTGGGCAGGCATGGATGGATACGGTTGTAACTGTGAGGAAGGTGTAAGATTTAGTTGCGGGTTGCGGGTTAAACTCGCAACTCGCAACTCGTAACTCGTTAAAAAGTATGCTT
>CAJVYE010000134.1 GCA_913009285.1 uncultured Nitrospirota bacterium
GGATCTTGCGCTTTTCTTTTGTTTGATTGTTTTTTTTTTCAAGCAGAAGACGGGATACGAGGTAAAGGAAGGTGACTTGAGTTCAGACGTGTGCTCTTCCGATCTTGTATCGCCTACCAAACAACCCCCATACTGTCCATTGCGTGATATATCACACATATATATATCTCCCCCATTAACAGGATCAGGATCGCTGCGGCGGTCAGCCCATGCAATATAAGTACCGTCACACACAGGGAAATAAGAAGGAGCAGGATTATCAGTTACCTTTGTGGGGGTGTCTCCTACCAGACATCCTCCATCACTCCCATTCTTGTTTAGATCACACATATAGATATCCTCTTGCTGGTTAGTCACAAACTTATGCCATCCGCTCTGCCAGACAATAATGTCTCCACAGGGAAATGCATAGGTTGCATTGTAACCAGGCCAGTCTGTTATCTGTATTTTACCTGCTGCTGAGGCTATATCTGTCCCTGCAAATATGACTCCCACAAAAACTGTCATAATTGTCATGATGATTCGCAGGCTAAGGCCTGTGGCTGTCAATGTAAAGATACCTTTTCTTCCCGTGCCAGGTATAAACATAAATTAACCTCCTTAAATTAACGTTAATAACCAAATTAATAGTTGAAAATTGGTAACTATTCAGGTCTCCCCCTTTGGAAAAGGGGGATTAAGGGGGATTTTATAATTATAAGTTCTCCAAATCCCCCTCACCCCCCTTTGCTAAAGGGGGGGATGAATAGCTGAATAGTTACGAAAATTGCTTATATCACTTTGATTTTTAAGACTAAAGATGACAATTCCTCTTTCAATCTATCTAAAGTGATAGTTACCCATCAATACTCTTTAGAGTATTTATAACCTGAGCTTTATTTATGTGTGTAGAATTAATGAATGTATAAGTGCTTTTGTATTAAAGTAAAATAAGTATAGAATAGAATTATATAGTTGTCAAGGTTTTTTTCTGTGACCCCTGTAATACACTATAGGCACAGGTTTTGGCTGAATAGTTACAAATCAGGAAAATAACGAATTCCCTTCCATATCCTCAGGCTTAGGTATATTAAGGCATCTTAATATGGTTGGGGCTATGTCTATTAGGCTAGGACAGGGAATAGATATCTTTTGATTGGCAAGTAGAATCCCGGGAACATAGTTGGGATCGACCAAATGATCTCCAGACCACTTTTTCAGATTATCTTCGAAGATTCCTTCCGGGGTACCTCCAACAGCGGTCTGCCAGGAGGTTCGATAACCAGGGTGGAATCCAATGATCAGATCAGGCGCCTCATTGATAAAAGGGCCGCTATATAGATCTTCTTTGGTATAGACATCTTTTATAACAGGTTTATCTGTCTTTGGATCCCTTAACTGCACCAGGGTCTCTCTGATCTTCTTTTTTAGCGCATCGGCTTCATCCCCTGGGGTTACAATCCCCTTTCCTTCCCTATCTCGAAGATTAATATAGATGCTGGAGAATCCTAATGCATATGCCTTTGTTCTCTCCCAGATAACATTTTTGAATAATGCATCTTCTTCATCACCCCTATGTTTATCTAAAACCATCAGTCCATTCTCAACTAACCAGGAGTTTAAGTGCACTGCCCTCCTGAAGGTGGTAAATCCATGGTCTGAAAGGACAATAATGATCGTCTTTTGATCCACAGAGTCAAGCACTTTTCCTAAGATCTTATCTATACGTATGTAGTAATCCTGAATAACATCTTGATATCTCTTTGCAAATCCCTCTTCATATATAGGATGATCAGGGTCTCTTGTACTCCAAAAGATATGTTGTATTCTGTCGGTTGTATCAAATACAAAGGCGAGTACTCCCTCTTTGAAGCGTGCTAATTCATGGAAAAGCATCTTTTCTCGTTCCACCATTAGGGTATCACACATCTTCAAGAAGGCATCTTCATTAAAACAATTATCATTCAGGGCATTTGTATCTTCAGGCATCCCAAGGGTAGAATAATTACCGATATCTCGAGCAAGTTCGGCAGCATATTCATCAGGATATGATATCAAAAAGGCTGGATCACCAGGATCTACTTGATTCGGAGATAAATAAAGTTCTAATTCAGGTTTTATTGAATTCAGATAAAACCTGCAAATAGCAGATATATGTCTAAGAAAACCGATATTAAACCTCACCTGTATCCAATCGCTCCATTCTCCTTCAGATAGGGTAAGGTCTTTGCCTTCAATATTTATAATAATCCTTGAATGTTCATCATCAATGCTGATCTTTAGAGGTACCTGAGATTTATTAGGTCCTGAAAGAATCGTTTCGATCGTATGGCTGTTGGCCCTTATATAAATGACATCTCCCTTTCTTTCCTTCCTCTCTCTCTCTGGAATAACCCGTGTTGTATAAAAGGAGTACCATCCAAGATTCGTATTTAGATCTGGCACTCCAAGGCCAGAGAGCATACGGCCAGAAATCTTATCAGGGGGTAGTGTGATAGGCCATCTGATAACAGTTGTAGGGATATGCTCACGTGAGGTTATGGACCAAAAGGGTGTACCTTTGCGAGTTGGCACAAACATGGAGCTTCTCCGCGCAAGTAGATTTTTGGGATTGGTCTTCATTATTGCAAGGCCAGGGAGATAATTTTTAGGATCTCTGATAATAAAATCAAAAATGCCATGATAGGCCGGATTACTTCCGGTAGCAATTGTAGACCAGGCTACAGGACTTTGAGCAGGATTACTTGTTGCCAAACGTCTATAATCGCCTCTTGCCCTGATGTCAGAAAAGTTCGGTAGTATTTCTGCATCCATAAGTGTTTCTAAGATATTTGGGTCAAGACCGTCTATACCCAGCACGAGAACCTTGTCACAGGTTATTTCCGATTTCCGATTTCCGATTTCCGATTGGTTCATTATTTCACCATTTCACCTGAAAAATCCCGATTTTCATTCCCCTTTGGATTTTAATCATTTGATACTGCCTACTCCTTTGTTTACATACCACGCTCTCTTCCTATATCAGTTTTATAATGCTCAAAGGAGCTCAGCCAATCATTCAATAGTATTTCCAATTCTTTTGCCTTTTGGGGGTGGGTCATAATAATATTATTCAATTCTTTTGGGTCATCATCTATTTTATAAAGTTCATCTCTCCCATTTGACGCCCATATATATTTATATTCATCAGTGCGAACAGCCTTGAGCCTGCGAACGTATGCTGAAAGGTCAGTATCAGGCTCCATCTTTGATAAGCTATCCAAGAAACTATCAAGAACACTATATTCTGCGATTGCAAATGACTGATTGTGTTGCTGCGGCCTTTGAAGCAAGGTATGCCCCTGGATCTCCTTTCTATCATCCCAGTCAATTTCAAGGATATCCAGTATGGTTGGAAATATATCTGTTATTTGTGTTTGTCTCTTTATTCTTAAGCCTGGCTTAAAGACCTCTGGATACCGTATGATTAAAGGGACATGCAGTAATGAATCATAGAGGCATAGGTGATGGGTCATCAGGTTGTGTTCACCAAACATTTCACCATGATCAGAGGTAATTATTACGATAGTCTTATCCAATATATCTAACCCCCTGAGATGATCGAGAATCTGCCCTATTCTAAAATCTAAATATGATATATCTGCATCATAAAGGTCACGGAGGATCTTAAAATCTTTATCATCCATCTTTACCTTTCCGGACAGATAAGCATAAGGGATCTGATTAACTCCTTTTGCCATTTTTGTACTTATATCTTTATCAAGCCAACGCCTGAAATAAGGTGTAGCGCCATAAGGAGTATGTGGCTCCATGTAATTAATAAAGATAAAAAATGGGCTCTTTGTATAATGAGAACCCGATATCCACTTTTTGACTATCTTGTTGGTTTTATATGCTCCTTTATCTCTCATATCAAGAAGATTTTGAATATGCCATATAGCCTTTTTTATCAATAAAAATTCAGACAAATCTCCAACAAGAATATAGTTTTGCAATGGATCTATAACATTAAAGACATCAAAACCCTGATTAAAATTTTTTTCAGGTATAATATAAGGGTTATTAGAGAATCCAAATGTCTTATACCCGTACAATCTCATCAATTCTGCTAAAGTAGTAAGCTTATCATCCAGATATAAATGTTCTGAATTTGCCCTATGTTTACTTGAAAACATCCCTGTAAAGATCGATGCATGTGCTGGTAGGGTCCACGAGGCAGTTGAAATATTATTCTCAAACAGGACCCCTTCTGTTGCTATCCTATCGATGTTCGGAGTAGTGTTGCGGTTGTACCCATAACAGGAGAGGTGATCTGCCCGGAGGGTATCCATTACAATCAATAGGATGTTCGGTCTATCTTTTAGATCAAGTGGGGCATTACCCTCTCTGATTACTG
>CAJVYE010000135.1 GCA_913009285.1 uncultured Nitrospirota bacterium
GGGGTTCATCTGGTGATGCCTTCCTATAGATCTCTTCTTTTGTTTTTAAATCCATCCCTTTTACAGAAGGACGATCCTCTGGAGAAGGGAAATAATCGACAATAACATCGAGTAGAGGTTGAACCCCTTGATTATTAATAGCAGACCCATAGAGGAGAGGAACGAGTTTTCCATTTTGTATCCCCTCTTTTAATCCCTTTCTAATCTCCTCGTCTGATAATTCCCCACTATCTAAATATTTTTCTATTAAGTTATCGTCAGTCTCTGCCACAGATTCGATCAACTTTTCTCTGTGTTGACCCACTGTATCCATCATATCTGCAGGGATATCACCTTCCTCGAACTTTCCATTACCATTCACAGAAAATATAAGACTCTTCATCCTCAATAGGTCGACAACTCCCTTAAAGGAATTCCCCTCTCCTATTGGAAGTTGAAACCTTATAGGTTCCTGTTTAAAGATCTTCTTGATATCATCAAATATCTGTTTTTGATTGGCCCTATCATGGTCCATCTTATTTACAAAGACTATTCTTGGTATCCTATCATTATCATCTGCCCAACTCCATACCTTTTCTGTCTGTATCTGTACCCCTGATTCCGCATCAATTACTACCACTGCCCCATCAATGATCCTAATACACCCTTGCGTATCAGCAATAAAATTCGCAGATCCAGGCGTATCTACAATATTTATCTTATTGTTCTTCCATTCACAGTAGGCAAGGGATGAGTTAATGGTTAGCCCCCTATTGATCTCATCAGGGTCAAAATCCATAATCGAGGAGGGGTCTCCTGCTTTCCCTAACCTGTCTGTCGCTCCTGCATCATATAATATTGCCTCTGCCAAAGAGGTCTTCCCGGCATTTCCATGGGCGATAATACCTATATTCCTCAGTGCCCCAATCTTGTATTCTTTCATGCCTGTTCCCCCCACTCAACAAACCTACTGTTTAACTTTAATTAACCATGTCTAACTATTTGTTTTCTATACAAAATACAAGAAGACAATATTCACACAGATTACGATCAAATTACACAGATTTCCAGAGGGTTTTTGCACTGGAAACAAATATTTATTATTACCGGTGCGGGTTAAACTCGCAACCTACAACCCGCAACTCAAAAACTCATATAATTGGTATCATTTTTAATGAAACATGTCAAGTAACAAATAAATATATAACCTTTATCTATCGTCTCTCCCTAAGAAATATCCTTATCGGTGTACCTTCAAAATTGAAACTCTTCCTTATCTGGTTCTGGATATACCTAAGATATGAAAAGTGAACTGCCTTGGGATAGTTGACAAAGGAGACAAATGTAGGTGGCCGTGAGTCAATCTGCGTGACGTAAAAAAACTTTATCTCCTTCCCCCTATAACGGGAAGGAGGCCTCCTCTCTATAGCATCCCTAAAGGTCTTATTCAAAAGGGCGGTGCTGATACGCATGAAATATCCAGCTGCAACCTTATCTATCAAAGGAATTATCTTATTAACCCTCTGTCCTGTCATTGCCGATACTGTAATGATAGGCGCATAAGAGAGATATTTAAATCTACTCCTTATGTTTCTGGTAAATTCTATGGCAGTATGTGTATCCTTTTCAATCAAATCCCATTTATTTACAACAATAATAACCCCACAGCCCATATCATGGGCATAGCCAGCTACCTTGGTATCTTGTTCTGTAATACCCTCCACGGCATCTATCAGTATGAGGGCAATATCACTCCTTTCCATCCCTTTTAATGCCATGATAATACAATATTTTTCCAGGCGATGAGAAACACGCCCTTTACTTCTGATACCAGCAGTATCAATAAATAGATATTTCTTCTCCCCTACCTGAACACATGTATCAATCGGATCCCGCGTTGTGCCAGGGACATCGCTTACTAATACCCTTTCTTCATTAAGGATCTTGTTTACAAGAGAGGACTTCCCTACATTGGGGCGTCCGACCACTGCTACCTTCACCACATCTTCAGGTTCTTCTTCATCCTTATATTCAGGGATAAACTCTAATATTCTATCTAACAGCTCACCTATACCCCTGCCATGTTCTGCTGATACAGGATAGAGATCTCCTATCCCCAATTTATGGAATTCGTGTGCCCTGTCTTCATGTCTCTTGTCATCAACCTTGTTGACAGCTAGTATAATTGTTTTCCCAGAAGAGCGAAGGAGATCAACAAATTCTTCATCAGCAGGCATTAATCCAACCTTAGCATCTACCAGAAATATAATAATATCTGCCTCTTCAACAGATAGTAGCATCTGTTCTCTCATCTGCAACAGGATATCGTCCTTTGACACTGGCTCAAAACCACCTGTATCGATAAGAATGAATGACTTACCAGTCCAGGTGACATTAGAATAATTCCTGTCCCTCGTGACACCCGGGGTACTATCAATAATAGCTCTCCTCTTCCCAATCATGCGGTTGAAGAGGGTGGATTTACCTACATTTGGTCTTCCAACTATAGCTACAACAGGTTTTTTCATGGATATATATTAATGGCTAAGGGCAAAAGGCTAAAGGCCCGAGGCCCAAGGCTAAAGGTTCAAGGCTTAAGGTTAATAATGTTAAATAGTTACAAATTACACAATAACCTATAACTTGAACCAAATCAAGTTAGTATTTAGTACTTAGGGATTGTAAAAGTAATTATTTTACAATCCCTAACTCCCTACTGCTTGTGTATTCTATGGGTTCTTGTTATATTAAGCCAATGAAATTATTACTCATCTTTTGCAATTTTCTCTACTATTTCATCTTAATGGCAGTAATTGCATTTATTCCTATATACTTCAAGTCCATAGAAATAAATGATACTGGAATAGGTTTCCTTATAGGTATATTTCATGCAGCTTCTCTCCTTTTTATCATACCGGCTGGTTTCTTCTCTGATCGTCTGTCACCGAAATGGATAATTATAATAGGGATATTTTCATTTTCAATATATCTTATAGGCCTTATGAAGGTTACATCCCTTATTCTATTATCAATATTCACATTGATAGGTGGGTTTGGTTCAGCCTTGATAAATATCTCCCTCCTTTCTTTATTTTACCGAATAATGGACGAGAAAAAGATGGGAGCCCAACTAGGGGCCTTCTTTTCTGCTACCTCTCTTGGATATGCATTAGGACCAGGATCAACCGGGTTGCTGCTGAACTATATAACAATGAGATCAACCTTTGGGGTTTTACTTCTCTTCACACTTCTCCTCTTTTTTGCATCCCTCTTCATCAAGGAGGATAGCCTTTTCATTTCCATAAAACTCAAGGACTACCTACATGATCTGTGGAATCTCAAGGTTCTTTTTCTCATAGCATCGGTTTTTATAATCGGTATACACCTGGGAGCAGAACAATCGAGTCTCAGTTTATTTATGAAGGTCAATCTAAAACTCTCATACAATAAAATTGGGAATATATACTTCTGGGTAGGAATATGGATCGGATTCCTCTTATATATATATGGAAGGTTATTTGATAAAAATAAGAGGATACTATTATTCCTGTCCATAGGAATGGGGCTATCAGGGATCTTCCAGTTTGCTACCATCTACACCCATTCCTATGCGGAAATACTCCTTATCAGAATACTCCATACTATTGGAGACGGAATCATATTCCTTATGAACGGAGTACTTATATCCATCATATTCAAAGAGGATCGAATAGGAGGACACCTCGGCTTTGTGCACGCGATTAGAACAAGCGCAATATTCTTGAGCGCCACCCTGGGGGGATTTTTAAATGGTCATTTTGGCTACCATATCAACTTTATAACAACCGGCATACTCCTCTTATCCTTTGCCCTCTTTGTTGTCACTCAAAAAGGCAGATTTAAGATAATTTGAGGATCATCTTTGAAAATTTAGTATAGAGTCTATCCTAAGACTCGAAAATGTAATTCATACTTACCATCTTTTATAAGCAAAAGATTTTTATCGTACATTTTTTTCAAATCCCGTCTCGCTGTTCTTTCACTCACCTCCCTATACAAGATATTAAAGGGAGAAATATTAGATAAATCTTCAAGAGCAAAGGGTTTCAAATAATCCAACAACATAATCAAAAAATCGTGCTGGCGTTGGGTTATATCTTTTGTTGTCTTAAGATGGGAATAATAATCCCGCAATGTAAACTTGCGGATATAAAATGTGATTTTTGCTTTAATTTCTTCTAGAGAATCTATGAGCCCCTTAAAAATAAAATCCAAAAAAGCGGTTATGTCGTTTTCTTTGCTATGTATCGAATTAGAAAATGCCCAGAAGTAATCATCCATATTTCGATAATAGAAATTAGAAAGCATTACCGGAATATATTTTATTCCTGCCAATCGCAACAATAAGGCCT
>CAJVYE010000136.1 GCA_913009285.1 uncultured Nitrospirota bacterium
TTTTTTTTTTTCAAGCAGAAGACGGCATACGAGATAAAGGAATGTGACTGGAGTTCAGACGTGTGCTCTTCCGATCTCCTCGGGAAAAACTCGACAACACTGACATCACAGCCAGATTTTCTTAGCCCATTGCCTGCCTCAAGACCAAGCACACCTCCATCGATCATAACGACACGTTTATTACCCTTTTAACAAATTCCAGAATTTCATTAGCGTCTTTTAATGTCCTCAGAGTAAAAACTCCCTCACTATTAGCTCCGGATATGGGAGGAACAAAAGATACACCTCCTGTTGCCAGCAGTAGGCGATCGTAATGTATCCTGTCGTCAGGTGATATAAACACCTCTTTCTTATTTATATCAATATCCACAACTTCAGTATTCAGAGAAAGTTCAATGTTTTGCTCTTCATACCAATCTGCCTTTTTAATTACAAGATCCTTTTCATCCACTTCACCTCCAAGGAAATGAATTAAACGGATTCTACTGTAATACGGATATGCCTCTTCAGTAATTATCCTAATACTTCCCTCTTTGTCCAGATTTCTGATATGTGCAGCAGCAGTAGTCCCCGCAACACCATTCCCAATAATAAGATATTTCATGTTTGCCTCCAGAAGATTTTTGAATAATCTTTCCAATAATCGATTGGAATAACCAGCTACTTACATAGTAACGCATATAAAGGGGAAGGCTAATTAAACAGGAAAGCTGTACTTAAAAATTTAAATTCAAATTTTTAAGATCTCCTGTGATAAGATTGTTATTTTTGGCTTTAGGACTTGACATTCCCTGATTTTTACTTAGGACTCATACTTGTAATTGTAATAATTCTCATCTTTTGTCTTTTTTGCATCATTTAAGAGTATCCCCATGATATTTCCCTTTCCATTCAGCAATGATAAGGAGTGATTGACTACATCTTTTGGTGTCTTATCTGCACGGGTAACAAGTATGATACTATCCACTATCGATCCAAGAATATTAGAATCTGTTACCGGGAGTACTGGCGGGGAGTCTATTATGATATAACGGTTGTTGTATCTCGATTTTATCTCCTTTAGGAGTGTCACCATCTTTTCAGAGCCTATAAGCTCTGAAGGGTTTGAGGGAGGAGTACCTGCACTAAGGACGGTTAATCTTCCTATATCTGTTTTATATAGTAGATCAGACAATTCAATATCATTACTAAGATAATCAGCAAGCCCTTCTTTCGCATCCATCCCAAGCATAGTATGAATCATTGGCTGTCGCAGATCACAATCGATAAGGAGAACTGTCTCTTCAATACTTTGGGCAATGGAAATCGCCAGATTTATTGTTACTGTTGTCTTACCTTCTCCTTCGGCAGAACTCGTTACAAGGAAGAGTCTATGTGATTTTTCCTGGCCGGCAGAAAGTATATGGGTTCTTAAATTTTTGAACTGTTCTGCATAGACTGATGCAGGTTCCAGGAGCGTTACAAGACCTTTAGATACCTTTGAATGGTCAATCGATATTGGTTCAGAGAAACCCATACCCTTTTGGTAGTCTTCTTTGTATAACACCATTCTCTTTCCAATCTCCCTCACAATACCAGCTTTTATAAGAGCCTTTTCGATTCGACTCATTCTTCTTCACCCCCATCCCCAATTCATATGACAAACTTATCAATAGTTTACCACAGAACCTCTCTTTTCGTATAATATTTTGATGCATTGTTTTTGGATTGTCAAGCAAAAAATTAACTACAGAATAGAGTGACCTTCCTTATAATCCTCCTAATAGCAAATCAGAACATACTCAATTTATTTCTTCTTTAGAATACTGTAACTGGTGAAGGTTATGGAATGTGTTTAACCCAAATAATGCAATTATTATGATGTTTATGAATCGCACAGATTTTTTATCTCATCATGTAGAGCAATGAACCTCTGTATTGAAGGGTGCTGGTTACCCATAATCTTTTTATATAATCTCAGGCTTTCCTCGAAGGTTAGGCATTTGGCTCCATTGGTCAGGTTATCAGAATAAGCAACAATCTTCTCCTCATACGTAGTAGGAAGATAATCCCTGGATGGGAGACCAATACTTACAGCCTCTTCCCTGGTTATCCCTGCACCAATGTGCCTTTCAACTATGTTAACAACCTCCTCACAAGCACCTATATCCCTTGCCAAATTCGCACCTACTACTGCATGGTCAATACCATGAGTCCTACATCTCCCTATATCATGCAATATTGCACCCTCTTCTATAAGCCTTTTATCTGTCTGAACCTTAATATACTTGGCGATCTTAAGGGCAGTTTTAGAAACAGCAACACAATGCCCTATAACCCTTTCTGAACACCCAAACCTCTCGAGATCCTTAATACCAAACATAAGAATATATTCTTTATTATCCCTTTATTACCCCCAGAGGCCTCATTTTTGCTACCTTTCTTGATATCCCTGCATTGTGGACAATATTAACGACATCAGATATATCCTTATACGCCTCAGGCATCTCTTCCTTTAGCGAGTCTCTGCTCGCAGCCCTTGCATATATACCCTGATCTTCCAGTTCTCTGTTTATTGCCCTACCCTTCGCAGCCCTTATCGCGGCATGTCGACTCATAACCCTCCCTGCACCGTGACAAGTACTCCCAAAGGTCTCATCCATTGCCCTCTCTGTGCCCACAAGCACATATGAGCTTCTCCCCATATCACCAGGTATGATCACAGGCTGTCCAACACCTTTGTAGACATCTGGTATCTCAGGATGGTTGGCTGGAAACGCCCTTGTAGCACCTTTCCTGTGTACAGCTACCATGATCTTCTTACCATCAACGGTAGTATGTTCCTCGATTTTTACTATATTATGTGCAACATCATATACCAGAGACATCCCCAATTCCCGAGGGCTTATACTTAGTACCTTCTGAAATACATCTATGGTCCATGTCATTAGACACTGTCTATTTGCCCAGGCATAGTTCGCAGCGGCCTTCATTGCCGCAAGATAGTTTCTCCCCTCAGGGGAGTTGATAGGTGCGCATGCAAGCTGTCTGTCAGGAAGTTTTATGCCATATTTTTCAACCGCCCTGTTCATTACCTCCAGATAATCTGTGCATACCTGGTGTCCAAAACCCCTTGACCCGGAGTGGATCATAACGGTTATCCCACCCTCTTCTAATCCGAATACGTCAGCTACATCCCTTTCAAATACCTTTTCAACATACTGTATCTCTATGAAGTGGTTCCCTGAACCGAGTGTTCCCTGCTGACGTCTCCCCCTCTCATACGCCCTGTTACTTACCTTATCAGGATCGGCTCCTTCAAGACAACCATTGGCCTCTGTATATTCAAGATCCTCTGCATCTCCGTATCCCCTTTCAATGGCCCATCTGGCCCCCTTTGCAAATACTGCCTTCTCCTCACTATGTGAGAGGGTTACCTTTCCCTTTGAACCTACCCCGGTCGGGACATTGGCATAAAGGGCATCAATCAATGACCTTATCTTTTCTCGTATCTCCCCTACCCTCAGATTACTCCTAAGTAGGCGTACCCCGCAGTTGATATCGTAGCCTGTCCCACCAGGTGATACAATGCCATCCTCGAGTCTGGTAGCAACCACACCCCCTATGGGAAGTCCATATCCAAAATGGATATCAGGCATAGCAAGGGAGGCCTTAACAATACCCGGGAGTGTTGCACCATTGGCGACCTGTTCCATGACATTGTCCTTAATGATACCCTTCATCATCCTCTCATCTGCATAGATTATCCCAGGAACACGCATCCCTTCCTTATACCCCACAGGGATTTCCCATCTGTATTCATCAATCTGTCTTATCTCCTTAGACATAATCATTTACCTATAAAAAATGGAATAATTTAAACAAACACTATCTAATTTAAATGTTACATTAGATTAAACTTGGGATCAAGCATGATCCGAAAAATTGTATTAAGATTCCTTTCTTTTCTAAACAAATCTCTTTTTGAAATCAATATTTTGAAGTCCATATATTGTGGCAGGTTTAATCTTTTATACAATCTACTGTATATTTCCTCTACTGCAATCCAGACAGTAATTTTTTTATATGGTTACTCTATCGCAATGCTTGATATAGTTGCGAAAACGCCCACCTATTAATTTTCAAAAAAAAAAATTTAGATTTTTTTATTTTAAGTTGATTTTTTCCTTGCTATCTTATATATAATATAGTATATCTTATACAAGAAATGAATAATGTCAATAAAAAAATAAGGTTCTTCTCCCAATTTCTACGGCAAATTGTGAGAAGAACCAAAAAATTTAATGTTCCATAGGAACATTCGATAATAGACCGGCGATTCATCGCCGGGTATCAATCAATAAAGAAATAAGTCCCATGGGG
>CAJVYE010000137.1 GCA_913009285.1 uncultured Nitrospirota bacterium
TCAGGCATTTCCCGGGATTCTTTACCTTCCTGAATGAAAGGTATCCAAAGAGCTCTTCATCATTCAGTTTTCCCTCAAGCAGGTTCAATGCCTCGGCATGAACGTCCTCCTGAGTGCCGAGCAGAGATCGGAAGAGCGTCGTGTAGGGAAAGAGTGTAGATCTCGGTGGTCGCCGTATCATTAAAAAAAAAATCATCTCTTTCATCGTTTGCTCATTTATACGACACATCATTAAAAAGGTTTATATGACCGATCCTGAAGAGAGATAATTAGTGGCTTTATCGGCCACTCAATCCTGAAGAGCGGGTCATCCCATCTCATACCTCTTGCACATTCTGGATGATAAAATTCAGACATCTGATAAAAAACTACTGAGTTATCCTCCAGTATCTGAAACCCATGTGCAAAACCTTTGGGTACATATAGCATCTTATAATTTTCAGCATTCAACTCCACTACAAACCACTGACAGTAAGTAGGGGAATTCGGCCGTAGGTCAACTATCACATCATATATCGCCCCTCTTATGCAGCTGACTAACTTTGCCTCTTCATGAGGATGCACCTGATAATGCATCCCCCTGAGCGTGCCCCTTTTTTTATTGTAAGATACATTGCATTGGACAATGTTCATGTTTAAGCCGTTTTTTTCAAATTCCCTCTTGCAGTAACTGCGGGCAAAGAACCCTCGCTCGTCATCCAAGCGTTCCAATTCGATAACAAAAGCCCCTTTTAGTTTTGTCTCCTTGAAAACCATTTATAATATCTGTATTTTAGGAATCGGAATTACGAACTTTCCGCCCCACTCCCTGATAAAGGCCATCTGCTCCATGATTTCATCTTTTATATTCCACGGGAGTATAAACCAATAATCCGGCTTTGTTTCCCTTACCCTGTTAGGTGATTCAACAGGAATATGGCTACCGGGCAGATATCGGCCTTGCTTATACGGATTTCTATCTACCGTGTAGTCAATGAAATCTGTTTTTATGTCGCAGTAATTAAGTAGGGTATTCCCCTTTGCTGGTGCACCATAACTCACAATGGTTTTGCCTTCCTCTTTTGCCTGAATCAGAAAATTAAGTATGTCTCGTTTAACTGCTTTAACCTTTTCATTAAAAATAAGATAGTGCTTTATATCTGTGTAGCCATCATCAACTTCACGTTGTCTGAGAGCATAAACATTATCAGAAATCGGTTTTGTATTATCCTCCTTATGTCGTGCATAAATCCGCAGAGAACCCCCGTGGGTAGTTAACTCTTCAACATCAAAAATTGTAAGTTCATGGGCATTGAAAACCCTTTCAACGGTTAGAAAAGAAAAATAAGAAAAGTGTTCATGATAAATGGTATCAAACTGCACTTCCTCCATCATTTGTATAAGGTGTGGGAACTCCATTGTAATAACACCCTGTGGTTTTAAAAGTACTTTCATCCCTTTCACAAAATCATTTAAATCAGGCACATGGGCTAAGACGTTGTTTCCCAATAATAAATCTGCATTCTTTCCCTCCAAAGCCAGCCTCTTTGCCGTCTCCACTCCAAAAAATACTATCTCAGTTGGTATCCCTTTTTCTCTTGCCGCTTCCGCAACATTGACAGCAGGTTCAATACCCAACACAGGAATATCCTTCTCTTTAAAATAATCGGTTGAGAATGTTCCATCTTTATAGAAGGTTCTTATAACCCCATCACTGAAATGCCATTTTCCATCTATCCATGTTACAAGTGTTGCATCAATCCTCTCTCTTATCATCATCCCTTCACTATATCTATATATACTTACGCCTTTAAGGGTATTTGTATCAGGATCAAACAACTGTATATTCCAGATGGACCCGTCCCCGGAATGAAACCATATCCTATCTCTTTTAAATATTCCCTTGGGTACCTGCTTTCTTACCTTTACATACAAGATGTGATTAGCCTTCTCGGTCGTAAAGGGTATGATATATTCATTAAAAATAATGGTGAAAAGGGTCAATACCAGGGCAGTAGCTAATACAGGGATAAACATCCTGATAAGGCTTATTCCGCATGCCTTCATCGCAGTGAGCTCATTATTCCTTGAGAAGATACTCGTTACTATTACTGTTGATAGGAGGACCGACGGGGGTACCATCCAAAACGTGATCCAGGGTATCTTGAAGATGAAGTATTTTACGCAGTCAGCTACAGTGGAGTGTTGTATGATAAATTCATCTATTGTCTCAAAGAAATGTATGACGAGGAAGAGGCTTATCATTATGACCAGTATCAGAAAGAAGATCTTTAGGAATTCATTCAAGATATAACGACTGAGGAGCCTCATGGGTATTACTCCTTGGAGGTCTTATAGACCAGGAACATACCAACAATCCCCACAATTACATTTGGTGTCCATGTGGCAAGGAGAGGAGGGATCTTACCTGCCTTTCCCAGGCTCTCCCCTGATATCATACAGATATAGTAAAAGAGAATGATTGCCAGACTTATAGCAAAGCTGCCATACTTTCCCGCCCTTCTTGACTTTACACCGAGGGGTGCTCCTATTATACCTAAAATGAAGCAGTTGACAGGTATAGAAAATTTCTTGTATAATTCTACCAACTCACTAGAGTAACTCTTCTTCTCCCTTTTTAACTGATTAATCCTCTCCTTTATCTCTTTGATCGGCATCTCCTTTATCCCTTTAAGTACAAGAAGCTTACCAGTCGGTGATGCAGTATTGGGGATATCAAGGGATAGATCATAGGTATTAAAGGTGAGGAGCTGATATCCTTCACGATCCTCATCCATCGTGTGGATTGTGCCATCCTTTAAATGTAAGGTCACCTTCATGGATTCCTTATCGGTTATAATTCTCCCTTCACTGGCAGAGATGGTTTGAGGTCTGTCCATTGTCTTTGAATCCGCAATAAAGATACCCTTCATGTAAGGATTTAAGACAGGCTTTTCATTTATGTATATCACCAATCCCTCAAAGTCATTATTGAATACCCTCTCCTTAATCTCATAGTTGGCATTGGAGCTAAAGCTCTTAAATACGAGTCCTCTAAATGACCTGGTACCATGTGGGAGGGCATAGATCATGAGGAAATTTGTAGCTATATATGCGAGGAGTGAGAGGATCGTAACAGGAAAAAGAAGGCGGTAGAAGCTAATACCATGGGCCCTTATGGCAATAATTTCATTATCAGCAGAGAGGCGGCTAAAGGTTATGAGAGAGGCAACCAGGACCGCCATAGGAATGGTTATTACAAGGAAGGCAGGTGAAAGGTATATCATAAGCATGAGGATAACTGATATGCCTATCCCCCTATTGATGATCATCTCTGTCATGTAAAGGACTTTGTCGAGAAAGAGGATAGAGGTTAGAACACCTAGACCGAGTATAAAGAATCTAAATAGTTCTTTTAATATATACCGGTCGATGATCTTCATTATTGTTTAATCTTTGCTTTCTCTTTATTTGCTACCACTACAAGGATATAGTTGTCAGGGTCGAGATACTTCCTGGCTGCCTTAATGACATCCTCTTTTGTGACTGCATTGATCCTTTTCGGAAATTCTTCGAAGTAATCAATGCCGAGGTTATAAACCTCGATAGAGGTCAGTATACCTGCAGCCTTTGAGTTGGTATCAATCTTTAAGGGGAAACTGCCTGTGAGATAAGACTTTGCATCCTTTAATTCCTCATCCGAGACCATGTCAGAGCGTATACGCACCATCTCCTTTATAACCTCTTCTATTGCCTGATTGGCCGATTCATTCTTTGTCTGAAGATTCACGAAGAATGTCCCACTATATATATTCATGGCAAAATGACTGTATATACTGTAGACCAACCCCAGATCATCACGGATATTGTTCATAAGGCGTGATGAGAATCCACCACCTCCCAGGATATGGTTCATGAGACGGATCGAATAGTAATCTGGATGAGTCCTTTCTATACCAAGACCTCCCAGAAATATATTCGCCTGGGTTATATCCTTATTTATTATCTTTACTATTCTCTTATCTGATTTAGAGGGAGATGTAAATGAGGGGAAGTCGATCGTTCTTTTTTCCCATTTTCCAAAGGATCTCTTGACTATTGATAGGGCTTCCTCCTTAGTGATATCCCCCACAATAGCCATGACGAGGTTATTTGGATGATAATATCTGTTATAGAAAGAAAGTATATCCTTTTGTTTTAGCTTAGAGAGGGTTTCCACAAATCCTTCCACTGGTCTATGGTAGGGATGACCATCAAAGACCATATTGTAAAATGCCTTGGAGGCCACAGTACCCGGATCTTCCTTCTCCTGCGATATCCATGCTAATATCTTATCCCTCTTTTTAGATCGGAAGAGCACACGTCTGAACTC
>CAJVYE010000138.1 GCA_913009285.1 uncultured Nitrospirota bacterium
AGCAGAAGACGGCATACGAGATAAAGGAATGTGACTGGAGTTCAGACGTGTGCTCTTCCGATCTTGTGATACAGGTATTTCAATTGATATATGGGGGGCGTGATGAACATATACGTGAGAGGAATTCCCTCAAGGCATTAGACAAGATATATGAGAGGGGATATCTTTCTTACAACGATTATTCTGATCTCTTAAATGCCTATAAATTCCTCAGGGAACTTGAAAACAGGATACAGATATCATTTGGACTTCAGACTCATGAGATACCAGAGGATATAGAGGAGAGAGGTGTGCTATCGCGAAAGATGAGTTTTAGTGGTAATGATATAGCTGCTCTATCTGAGGACCTGACCTCGGCATATATAGGGCATACAGATAGGGTGAGACGTGTTTATGATAATCTCTTTTACAGGGATATGTTAGGGGAAGGACTGGAATATGGATCCGGGAGGGATGAACCATTCATATCAATTGAGACCATTGATGGGTTTAATTTTGAGGATAAGGAGAGGGTACAGAGGAATCTCCAGCTTATGTATAATGGACCACCCTTTTACCATCCCACTACAAAGAGTAAGGATCTCTCTCGTCAGATCATCCCGGCTATATTGAGGTTAAGTAGTCAACTTCCTGATCCGGATATGGCGATAAACAATCTTGAGAGATTTGTCTCTGCCAGTGGAAGCAGGGAGGTACTCTATTCACTTCTCCTGGAGAATGAAAAATTTATGGAACTCCTCCTCTCCCTTTTCGGGAATAGTGAGTTTCTATCGAACATACTAATACGTCAACCTGATCTGATAGATGGACTGCTTGATGTCGAAGGGATATATAGATTCAAGGGGTTAGATGATATGTGCGAGGAACTCTCCACAATGTTGAGAGGGGTTGATAGTTACGAAGGAATATTAAATGAGATGCGCAAATTTAAGAGGGGTGAAGAACTCCGGATTGGGTTGAGACATATCCTGGGGGAGGTTGACCTGATCAGGACAATGGAGGACCTCTCGAATCTTGCCGGAGTTTATCTCAGAATGGCTTTTGAGGTCTCAGATGCAGACCTAAGCGGGAAGTATGGATCTCCGAAGATAGAGGATCAGGATGGCAGGATCAGGGATTGCGGATTTTCCATAATCGGGATGGGGAAATTAGGGGGTTATGAATTAGACTTTGGTTCTGATCTTGATCTGGTCTTTGTCTATTCCGGGGATGGAAATTCCTCTGGAATCGAGGTCGGTGATAAAGGTATTACAAACAGGATCAGCAATCACGAATATTTTTCAAAGATGTGCGGGATGATATTTAACATAGCAGGTGGTTTTACCAGTTCAGGGTTTGCATACAGGATAGACACAGGACTGAGACCAGATGGAGAAAAGGGTACACTAGTACTCCCTATCAATGGTTTTAGAGACTATTTTAGTAAGAGGGCAGAGACATGGGAGAGGCAGGCATTGATCAAGGCGAGACCGATTGCAGGTGATGAGACTCTGGGGGAGGAGTTTATTGAGATCGCTCATATCTTTGTCTACAAAAAGAAATTCGACCCCTCCATAATCTCAGAGATTAACCGTATGAGGGAGAGGATGGAGTCTGAACTATCAGGGAGGGGTGAGAGTCAGAGGGATATAAAGGTAGGGTATGGCGGTATAGTGGATATCGAGTTTATCACACAGCTTTTTCAGTTGAAATATGGTGGAAGAGACTCTAGTTTAAGGACAACCAGGACGCTTGACGCCCTTACCCGGTTGAATCTGAAAAAGCTGATCTCTCAGCAGGATTTTCAACAGCTCACCGAATCATACATCTTTTTAAGGAGGACAGAGAATGGTCTCAGGATAAGGAATGAACAGTCAGTAAATGTATTGCCTCACTCTAAAACAGAACTTATCAGATTGGCAAAGATGCTTGGATACTCTTGTGATGAGAAGAGAACAGAGGGAGATAAACTCATAGATGAGTACAGATATCACACCGAGCGTGTAAGGGAGATATACACAAGGATATTCAAGAATGGTGAAAGAATTAAGGGACTGTAAAATAATAACTTTTACAGTCCCTAAGAGGTGAATAGAGAAAAACCTTTATGGGTAAAAAAAAATCTCATAAGAAATCTCAAGGTTATAGGAAGATAACAAAGCAAAGAAAGAACGAAAAGGTATGGGTATGGATTGCATTATCCATAATATTAGTATTTGGGTTTTGCCTTCGTCTGACTTTTGTCTTTACAGCTTATAAAATCCCTTTTAATCTTCTCTCTGATTCCAGCCAGTATTATCACTGGGCCAATAATATACTTCTTGGCAAGGAGTTTAAAGAAGTATATCATCAGGGCCCACTTTATCCTTTTTTTCTATACTTAGTTTTTTCATTATTTGGTCTTTCAATACTACATGCTCTCGTTGTTCAGGCAGTATTAGGGACAGTTACCTGTTTTCTTGTTTACTGGTTATCCCTGAAAATATTTAAGAAGGAGTGGATTGGAATAGTTGCTGCCTTGGTGATGGCCGCTTATACCCCAGCTATATTCTATAATGGTATGTTATTGATGGCCACTCTGGTAACCCTCATAGATCTGGTATTCCTTCTTATTTTATTGAAGGCATTGGAGATGAATAAGATATGGATATGGGGGATAGCAGGCCTTATTCTTGGCGCTAGCGCCCTAGCATGGGGTACTATTTTACTATTTATCCCCATATTAATAATATTTATAATATGGAAGGTCTGGAAAGAATACAGATCTAAAAAATGTGATTCAAAAATACCTATAATCTCTTTTTTCATGCTAAGATGCATTTATCCCATTCTTGTCTTTTTAATAGGGACCTCTTTAATGATCCTCCCGGTAACCTTACGAAATTATATTAAAGGGAAGGATTCTGTATTAATAGCTGCCAATTTTGGGATTACCTTATTTGAGGGGAATAATCCATGGGCCACTGGTCAATATATGGACCCCCCTGGGCTTGATCTATCAAGTGATTTCAATGGAGGAAAGATTGCGCAGTACATAGAAAAAAGATCTTTACGTCCATCTGAAATTTCTCGTTTTTGGTTAAAACGTTCGTGGCAATTTATCAGAGATAATCCATGGTTATACGTGAAACTTTTAGTTAAGAAGTTGGTTTATTTCTGGAATCGTTATGAGATACCAAATGCGGAAAACCTTTATTTCGCCAGGCAGTATTCAAAGGTATTACAAGTCCCACTATTTAACTTCCTCATAGTAGGGGCTTTAGGTCTGTTAGGAATAATCATCTCCATTATAAAAAGGATCCCTAATGCTTCTATTGTCATTCTTTTCTTATTATCCCATATGATAGCAATGGTACTATTTTTTGTGACTGCCAGGTATAGAATACCCATAGTTCCCATTTTGATAATCTTTATGGCCTTTTCTATTTTTACAGTGGGAAATGAAATCAGGGACAAGAAATATCGCAATGTCTTATTATGGGCAATAGTTGGTATCTTATCATTTGTATTTGTTGCCTTTCCCTGGTCTGACTTAAATTATAAACAGGACTATGCATCTAGTTATGATAATATTGGAGTACTTTTTCATCTGACAGGAAATTACCAGCAGGCGCTTCGCTATTATCAAATGGCTATCAAGTGTGATCCAACTTATATTAAAACATATAATAATATAGGTGGATTATATTATATGTTAGGACGGAAACCAGAGGCAATCGAGTACTGGAAAAAGGGATTAGAAAAAAACCCAAACTCAGGATTAATTCACATGAATCTAGGAAATATTTATCTAAAGGATGGGCAGATAGAAAAGGCAAGGGAAGAATATGCAATTGCTGCACATTATATGCCCTATTCTATTAAGATTAAAGAGATTGAAGATAAATTAGGGCTTGCCCAAAAATAACTTCACATTTTTCGCGCTCAGATTTGGGTCAGATTTGGTCGATCTGATTGAGCAAAACCGCTTCGAATAGCAGTGCTATGTTGAGGATTTTGTGATCAAATATGGCCCGAAGATGGGATGCGAAAATGTGAAGTTATTTTTGGGCGAGCCCTTAGGGCTCAAAAACTCATCGTAATAGTTCACACCCCCTACCCTCCTCCTGCCTGTGATGGACACGTCAGACAAGCACGCAGATAAAGTTGTTGCCTTTTTTATCAATGCGGTTTATAAATATTTAAGGGATTGCACAGAAATAATCTCACATTTTTCGTGCAAGTCCATAAGAGGTGAATTTTAGATGAAGGTCTCATTTGCTACATTAGGCTGCAGGCTCAACCAGTATGAAGGGGTAGAGATGCAAGAACTCCTGGAAGAGAAGGACTTTGATATTGT
>CAJVYE010000139.1 GCA_913009285.1 uncultured Nitrospirota bacterium
AATCTATCAAAATTCATGGGAGGTGCTTTGTGGCAGTCAGTATTGCTTTGATAGTCCTTTTGGGACTCCTGTCAGACTATCTCTTTAAAAAAATAAAACTGCCTGGACTTGTGGGGCTGCTTATTGTTGGCATTCTGTGTGGTCCTTATGTGCTAAATATCATAAAACCTGAACTCCTGAAGGTCTCGGCTGACCTTAGGATAGTAGCCCTCATTGTTATACTTCTCAGGGCAGGGCTTGAATTGAGACGGGACACCCTTAACAGGGTTGGAAGGACTGCCCTTACCATGTCCTGTGTACCCGCTATCTTTGAAAGGGTTGTAATCACTGTTGTAGCACCAAAGGTGCTTGGTATAAGTTACCTTGATGCAGCAATTCTCGGCTCTATATTAGCAGCGGTATCCCCTGCTGTGGTTGTCCCCCTGATGTTAAATTTTATTGACAGACGGATTGGCATAAAAAAGGGCATCCCTACAATGATACTTGGTGCATCATCAGTGGATGATGTCTTTGTGATAGTTATATTTACAATACTTCTTGGTATGTATGTAGGCACTCACACAAATATTCTCATCAAACTTCTTGAGATACCTGAATCCATCATTTTAGGGATTACTGTTGGGACACTCGTAGGTTATATTCTATATCGTGTATTTAAACGCTATAAACTAAGGGCAACAAAGATGACCATTGTCGTAGTTGCTGTCTCAATTCTACTTACATGGCTTGAAGAGGCGTTAAAGACAAAAGTGGCCATGTCTGCACTCTTAGGTACAATGACAGTGGGATTTGTAATACTTGAAAAGACCGAAATCAGGGCTCATAAGATATCACAAAAGCTCTCAAAGGTATGGATATTTGCAGAGATACTCCTTTTTGTACTTGTTGGTGCACAGGTAGATATAAAGGTTGCATGGGGTGCAGGGCTGGCAGGTGCTATATTGATATTCATCGGTCTTATGGGGAGGAGTATTGGCACATATCTATCCCTTATGGGTACAGACCTTAATCTCAAGGAACGACTATTCTGTGTGATTTCCTATATACCCAAGGCCACGGTACAAGCAGCCATTGGTGCTGTACCTCTTGAGGCAGGAGTGAGAGGGGGAGAGATAATCCTTGCTGTAGCGGTCCTTTCTATACTCCTGACAGCACCTCTTGGTGCGATAGGGATAATCTTTACAGGCGAAAAGTGGCTTAAAAG
The DNA here is from genome assembly GCA_913009285.1 of uncultured Nitrospirota bacterium. Classification (GTDB taxonomy): domain Bacteria; phylum Nitrospinota; class Nitrospinia; order SZUA-224; family SZUA-224; genus SZUA-224. The sequence goes on from CAJVYE010000139.1 coordinate 1,205, forward strand.
GGGGTTCAAAAGGGAATAGTGTGATAATAGCTTGAAAGAGTAGGGAAGAATATGGCAAACTATCCTTCAAAAACTGGAGGACTGGAGGATATGAAATGCAAGACAAAGAACTGTATCGCCAACTATATAGTATTAAATGAGCTATGGGAAGTATCAGAGGGCTGGTGTAGAAGCACTAGCTATTGACATGTGTGAGGTATACATAAATGGGGTAAGTAAAATGCTACCTGATGCTGATATAGTCCATGATAAATTTCATATAGCGAAACACTTAGGTGAGGCAGTAGACAAAGCGAGGAAAGCAGAACATAGAGGTTTAAACAAAAAATGGATCTTTCGGTTCCAAATCAGGTAAAATTTGTCAATAGGCTGTTTGGAGTAGCTGCTTAAAACTGACTTAGATCAGAGGAATTTTCACCTTTATAAATTTTTTGCACCAGATCTCCCATAACTCATCATTCCATTATTCCAATTTATATTATTCCAATTTATAAAAAAAACTTGACAAGGGGTGGGGGGGTAGGGTATCTTGATATCCAACAAACTGAGAGGAAGGTTATACTTACAAATTGCTTTCACGCTTTTTGCACTGGAAACAAGGTTTAAATATCCAAATCTCTTGAAAGGAGGTGAAAGATGAAAGAGATAAGAACATATTAATCTACTTTTTTTAAGGTAGAGATTTTAGTCTGTAGAAATTTAAAAAATTTAATAGGTTTTTCCACTTTACTCATAGGGTTCGTTCAAAAATAACTTTAGATTTCTCGCGCTCAGCATTGAGGTTAGATCTGCCCTATCCGAGTGAGCAAAACCGTTTTTTATCTTTGTTTGTCGATTGTCGATGCAGTTTATTTGGTTTATTTAGGGCATGTTTAGTAAAATCAAAGAAACTAAAGAAACATAATCAACTAAATCGGTCTTAAGAATGAGAGGCAAAGATGTGAAATTATTTTTGACCGAGCCCTAAGACAAACATGAGTGAAATGGAAAAACCGAAGGAGGGATTTATGAAAAAAGGATATTTAGGTTTTAGGCTATTTCCCTTAGTACTTGCAATGACGGTAGTTATCCTTATTAGTAGCTTGTCTTCTGAATGCACAGCACAGGATGACGGTATTGTTGACAATGCTGATCCAGGCTTTAGTGTTGTAGGTACATGGGGTACATATTCTGGTACTGCTATGTCTTTCTATGGTCCAGACGTACGTTATCATGCTGGTGGTGGTACCGGTGATGAGACAGCCACCTGGGATGCTGAGTTAACCGGTGGCGCTGGTAATTATGAGGTATTGGTCTGGTATGATGCAAATCCGCTCCATGCTAGTAATGCACAATTTACCATTAACCATAATGGCGTATCTGATCTAGTACTTGTAAATCAGAGAATAAATGGTAATCAATGGTTTAGCCTGGGGACATTTGACTTTGCTGATAATGATGAAGAGAACGTGACCGTATCAAATGATGCCGATTCCTGGGTAATGGCAGATGCTGTGAGGTTTGTATCAGCAATACCTGATGGTATTGTTGACAATTCTGATTCTAACTTTAGTGTTGTAGGTACATGGGGTACATATTCCGGTGCTGCTTTCTCTTTCTATGGTATAGACCTACGTTATCATGCTGGTAGTGGTACCGGTGATGAGACAGCCACCTGGGATGCTGAGCTAACCGATGGATCTGGCTTATACGAGGTATTTGTCTGGTATCATTCACATCCGCTCCATGCTAGTAATGCACAATATACCATTACCCATAATAGTGTATCTGAGACAGTACTGGTAAATCAGAGAATAAATGGTGATCAATGGTTTAGCATGGGCACCTTTGACTTTGCTGATACTGATGAAGAGAATGTGACTTTATCCGATGATGCTGATGGTTGGTTTATTGCAGATGCTGTGAAGTTTGAATTTCTACCATCACAATTAGATAGCGATGGAGATGGTGTAATAGATGATCTGGACCTGTGTCCTGATACTCCTGCCGGGGAACTAGTAAATGAAGATGGTTGTTCATTATCACAAATATTGGATAGCGATGGAGATGGTGTAACAGATGATCTGGACCTGTGTCCTGATACTCCTGCCGGGGAACTAGTAAATGAAGATGGTTGTTCATTATCACAATTATTGGATAGCGATGGAGATGGTGTAATAGATGATCTGGACCTGTGTCCTGATACTCCTGCCGGGGAAACAGTAGATCAAGATGGTTGTTCATTATCACAATTGGATAGCGATGGAGATGGTGTAACAGATAATCTGGACCTGTGTCCTGATACTCCTGCCGGGGTGACAGTAGATCAAGATGGTTGTCCAATATAGCAATGGAATGTACTGTGTGATATGAGGGTAATCCTATCCACCTAGGCTGCTTAATTTGACAGTGGCCTAGGGGTAGGTTATCTTAATGTGAATCTACAAGATGGCTTCTCGCCGTGGCTACAGTCCGATCGACCAAAATCGACCTAAATCTAAGCGCGAAGAATGCTAACTTATTTTTGTGCAAACCCTAATGTACTATCTGAAATGATTTATCAGGGATATGCTGTATAATGGCTGCTATAAACTTCTGCCGTGTATATCTAAAAATTGAAATAATCTCGCCTCCGCAGTTTAACCCAAAAAATACAATTGAAACCGTTAGAATAGACAATAATAGGTTATATAATTTTCGATAAATTAATAATTTTTTGGTTGACAAAAAAATGAGTTGATGATATTCTGTACTTTTAAGCATACGCAACAGGGGTAGGGTACCCATAATTTAAAATGGGAGGAATAAGAGATGAAAAATGGGAAGATAGCCATCACAATTTTAATAGGATTATTTATTACAATATTATGTATTCATTCTGCATGGGCACAAACAATCACAATAATCTCTCCTCCTGATGAAACGCCTGATGCGACCCCTGATTAGATCGGAAGAGCACACGTCTGAACTCCAGTCACATTCCTTTATCTCGTATGCCGTCCTCTGCTTGAAAAAAAAAAACACTATACCTACTTTTTTTTTTTTTTTTAATTCACCGTCCTCCTTTCTTCCCCATCATATCATACCTGCACACTCCACTTCAGACATCCCGTCCCAT
>CAJVYE010000140.1 GCA_913009285.1 uncultured Nitrospirota bacterium
AGACGTGTGCTCTTCCGATCTATCAATATCTCCCCCAATTATCCGTAAAATGATAATTAATAAAGAATTCATTACCTACATAGATTAGATATCTTGATTTCTGTAAAGGATATTAACTTACAATATTTTCGGTGTCAAGAGGAGAAGAAAGGAATTCATGCCGACAAATCGGCACAAAGGGGAATAAAAAACCACAAAGACACAAAGAACACAGAGAATTGACTTCTTTGTGCTCTTTGTGCCTTTGTGGTTTTAACTTAATTCAAAAAAAGTGGACGACCTCTCGATCGTCCACTTCTTTTTGAGGTCAGAGGCGACCTCCATATAAGGGTTTTATTTTGAGAAGGTTGATCGCAAGAGAGCCAATCCCTTTTGAGGTAAGATATTTATTAACTCACAACCCATGGACAATACAACGTCTTCCCTTCCTTTGACTTATCCCCCTTCTTAACTATCTGTAATTTCATTGATTTCACCTCCTTTCCTCTGAAAATCCCCCCTTCCCCCCTTTGCTAAAGGGGGTGATTAAATAGAGGAGGTAATATTTCAGTTATTGACCGTACTGGCCTTCAATATCTCCAGGGACACCTTTTCGAAATAATCCTTTTCACAGGCAATGTCCCTGAAATCCCCTCCTTTAACAAATGCAGTAGAGCGACAGCCGCCTCCGCATAAGAATATGTAAGGACACTCTTTACATCTCTTCCAGAGATCCGCAGTCATAAAGAGTGTGTGTTTATAGTTAAACTCATCAGAGTGGATATCGCCGATAACAAATTCCTCTCTTCCGACAAACCCACCGCATTTATATATCTTACCGGATGGGTCGATTGTATAACTGTATTCCTTTGATACCTCGCATGGACCAAGGGCAACCCCCTCCATGGTCGTGAATCCCCTCTCTTTTATCTCCTTTTTCAGCCATATAAAATCCTTTACATCTATATCTGAAAAGGTGCATGTCTCGCAGAAGGCTTCTCCTGTTTCAGCTCCATCCGTATTCTTAAGTACCGGTTTAAAATCAATACTTATTAGGTCCTTTTCCAGTCCTTTTTCCTTTAGGATATCAAGGAGTCCCGGTATACTCTCCTTATTGGAATTGTCGAAGTTCCCCCCGATCCTCAGCCCCACTTTTCCCCTGATGGCGAGTATATTATTGAGTATCTTATGGAATGTCCCTCTTCCGTTTTTGTAATAGCGTCTGGAGTCATGTGCAGCGGCATCGCCATCAAGTGTCACCTTTATCCCCTTCAAACCAAAGGGGAGGAGAGACTCTACCAGCCCCTTTTTAAGGAGTACGCCATTGGTTATGATATTGATTTCCTGTAAGATAGACCTTTGATGAGCGGCATTGGATAACACCTCAGCAAGAAACTTTATTGCCTTTATATTAAGGAGAGGCTCTCCACCATAAAAAACTATTCTTAAGATCTTAGGCCGGATATTTTCCATCCTTTTTACTATCCATGCAGCGGTATGGCGGCATATATCACGGCTCATAAATTGTCTCGATTTCATACCCTCCTGAAAGCAGTACATACATTTAAGGTTACAGGCATAGGTAGTGAGAATAGTTATATTGAGCACAGAGGTATCGAACTTGGATTTCTGGAACATATATTCCATCTCGAGATATTCATCCACCTCATCATCCACCATAATCCCTAACTCCTTCAACTGGTTTAGATATTCTTCTTCTTCCCTGTTCAATACCCTTTCGCCATTGGATGTGTTTTCTATCATATCTATCAATTCTCTGTTAACTATTACACGTGAGTCTGTAAAGGTATTAAAGATCATGTGGTCACCATTCTCATCTATTGGTATAAAGATATTGAATTTGGATTGCTTCATTTTAGATTCAATTCCTAATAACGAGTTACGCGTTGCGGGTTACGAGTTACGAGTTTACGAGCTTGATATTAACTCGTAACTTCTAATTTAATAAAGCAATGAGTATGCCAGGAGGTTTGTAACGTGAGTATTCCTTTTTGGTGTTGGAAGGGGCAAATAATTAACCGTGCTGGCTAATATATTGACCTTTTCCTGAAAAACGGATTGATATGATTGATGTTGTGGTGCTTCAGAGAAAAGAATGGAGTGTGAGGCTCGTGAAGAGATAGCCCCTACAAGAGGAAAAAAAATAAAATATTTTTTTAATATGGTAAATTGAGATGATCTTTAAAGGGATTTTAAAGGACAAAAAGTTGACCTAAATGTTAAGAAAGATCGATATCTCCTTTGTAACCGATTAATTATCAATGCGTTGCGTTCAAAGGACATATATCGATCCAAAAGGCCAAAAAACTAGCCGTCTAAAGTGTCTAGCCTCCTCTCCTTTACCCTTCTATCAAAGCTCATAGGATTTACCGGCAGTGTTACGTAGAATTTTGTTCCTTTTCCTACCTTGCTTTCTACCTCAATAGAACCGCGATGTTCATTGACTATATAATGGGCAATGGATAGACCAAGACCTGTTCCCTGACCTGGTTCTTTTGTTGTAAAGAATAGATCAAATATCTTATCCATATTCTCTTCTGGTATTCCTTCGCCTGTATCTTCAACTATTACCTGTATACAGTTGTTGTCCTCCTGCATAGGTATAGAAATAGAAGAGGTTTCGATCTTCAATGTGCCACCATCTGTCATTATCTGAATCCCGTTTAATATAAGATTTAGAAACAACTGGTTTATTTTTTCTTTATCGATAAAGGTCTTTGGGAGATTATCAGAAAAATTTGTTACTACCTTTATATGCTTCTTCTTTTTTTCACTCTCTGTCATAAGTAGGAGGTCATTAAGTATCTCATTTATATCCTCATATTCAAAATGAGGAGTAGGAGATCGGGAAAATATCATAAGTCTATTTAACAACTTTTCTATATTACACATATCCTCTTCAGCGAGAGTACGGAGTCTGGTACTATAATATTCATCATCCTTCATATCTGTGAAGGTCTGAATAAAGGTCTTTATAGGGACAAGTTGATTTTTTATCTCATGTGAAATTCCAGCGGCAAGGATACCTATAGCCGCAAGCCTGTTTGCCCTCGCCATCTTCTTTACAGTTCTTACCTTTTCTTCATATAGACGATCCTTCTCCTTTTTTAAAAGGTGTTGATCAATTGCCTTCATGATTTCAATTCTAAGAAGCGGAACCTTCCAGGGTTTGAGGATATATTTATAGATATTACCATTATTTATAGCATCTATTGCTATCTCATACTCTGCATAAGCGGTCAATATTATCCTCACAATATCAGGGTATTTCTCCTTTGCCAACTTTAAGAATTCTGTTCCTGGCATATGTGGCATTCTCTGATCAGCAATAGCCACGGCTATATTCTGGTGTTTCTCTAATATATCCAGGCCCTCTGGTCCACTTGAAGCATAATGAATAGTGAAGTACTCATCCATATTTTCTTTGAATATCTTCAGATTATCTTCTTCATCATCGACAAAGAGGATTGGATAATCTTTGTAATTGGTTTCTTTTGCCATAACATTTCTTCCCCCTTCGTAAATTAAGTTAAACCACAAAGACACAAAGGACACAAAGAAGTCAATTCTTTGTGTCCTTTGTGTCTTTGTGGTTTTCCACCGAAATAGGTAAAGTGATCAAAAACTCAGTTCCTTTATTAACCTCGCTTTTTACATCTATCTCTCCATTATGATCTTTTATTATTCGATAACAGATACCTAACCCAAGACCTGTGCCCTTACCAGGATCTTTAGTGGTGAAAAATGGATCGAAGATCTTGTCCATATTTTCCTTAGATATTCCTGTGCCATCATCTCTTATAGATAATATTGCTTTCCCGTTTCTTCCTGAGGTATTAATCCATATATTTCCTTTGTCCTTCTCCTCTACCGCATTAATGGCATTAATCAGGATATTCATAATAGCCTGGTTGATCTGTGACATATTGCACATTATTTTTTCCTTTAAACCAAACTCCTTGTGAACCTCTATCCTGCCATCCATCATCTCTTTTAAAAGGAGGAGGGTAGATTCAATCCCTTCATTTATATCATACTTTTTAAATTCACCGCTATCCTTTCTCGCAAATTTACTGAAATTATCCACTGTATTTTTAATCCTGTCTATACCATTCTGTATAATATTACTGAGTTCTCTAACCTTATTAAATGTTTCTTCGCGAACATCCTCTGTCGGTTTATCCTTTGATTGCTCACATTGCTTGTTTATCTCTACTATCTTTGAGATACGTCTCTCTAAGGAATACATGCCATTAGAGATAATGTTGATAGGATTTT
>CAJVYE010000141.1 GCA_913009285.1 uncultured Nitrospirota bacterium
TTTTTGCCACGGGGCACAGATTGGCAATATCCTCTCTCCTTGTTTCAGGTTTAAGGCGTGTATGATTTATAAGTTTTGCTAAATCCATCAATTTCATAAATAAAGGCCAAAGGCTAAGGGCTAAGAGCTAAGGGCTAAGGGCTTGCTCAAAAAGAATTTGAAAAAATATTCTACTTATGAGCTGTGCATACGCAGGCTAAAGCCTGCGGCTACCGCTACCAAACATAACCTTTAGCCCTTCGCCTTTAGCCCTTCGCCTTTCGCCTTTTTATTTTCATTATTTGGTGTCACTATTCCACCTGATATAACCAACTTTATCCCATCCTCAACCGTCATAGAAAGGGGAATAATATCCTTCTTAGGAATAAATATCAGATATCCTGATGTAGGATTAGGGGTAGTCGGTACAAATACATTTATCATCTCCTCCTCAGTAGCATCCTGGATCTCCCCCTTAGTATCACAGGTTATAAAACCGATAGAATAAAGGCCCTTTCTTGGATATTCTAACATCACAACCTGCCTAAATGCCTTCTTGTCTGTATGGGCAATAGTATCTATGACCTGCTTAACACTGGTGTATACACTCCTTACTATAGGGATCTTCTCCAATATCAGCTCCCCCAACTTCACCAATTTGCGGCCAAATATATTTGTTGTGAGTAGTCCGGCAAGAAAGACAATTAAAATGGTAGCTATAAAACCGAGACCTGGTATACGATAGCCTGGACGTATAGGTGCACCTATAAGTATCAGAAGTTTTGTAAGGATAGGGGAAAGAAGGTTATCCAGGTTATTGAAGAGCAATGAAAGGACAAGATAAGTAATCCCCACCGGGAGCATTACCAGTACCCCTGCAATAAATATATTTCTGATCCTGGACTTTAGCTTTTTGAGCAATTTAATATCTCCTTAGGGTCTGACCGAAAAATCTTTTTTTTGAAGTATACCATAGCGCGGCATAGCCGCAACCAAATATCATAACCGTTCACGGTTTGAAATTTGAAATTGGAAATTTATGTTATCATATTTTTGTGCTTTTGATTTTTTTCTAATTTCTAATTTCCAATTTCAGTGTTCTGTGAACGCTTGCAAATTTTTTGATAGCGTAACTAATTGATTCTATAAAGAAACTCAGATAAATCATCCTAAAAAAAGAAGATTTTAGAGGGTAATACTATATAAATGTTTACTCTTGCAAATCAGATATGAGTGCCACAGGGTCCCAGCTGACATCTAACTTCACCAGCCCATCATACTTACTCTCAAAAAGGAGATGATTATTCTTAACACCGAATCGGAAGAGTTCTCTGGTTATCTCAACATCTTTTATACAGTACTCAATTACCTTTTCTATCTTTCCCTCTTTGAACCACTGGAGAGACTGGAGTCCATCGGCTATCTTCTCTATCTTAAGGGTATTCTTAGCCAGATGATTCAGGCTGAGACGAAATCCCAGTCTGTTCTGAATGTCTTGAAGCATATCAAATGTCTTTATCTTTTTTAGGTCAAGGTTTGTATAGGGTTGAAGCACTGGATAGTCAAAGTTTATAAGATTGAAACCTATAACAAGATCAGCCTGCATGAGCCTTTCTATAAGCTGCTCCACATCCTCTTCCGGAAAGGTAAAATAATTCCTCTCCAGAGAATCATATATAACCCCTACAGCCATCCGCATCAGATGTTTATTCCCCCATCCTCCCACCTCCTCTGCACCCCTCCGGGTCTCTATATCTATATATATTATTCTCTTTTTTCTGTTAATTTTCTCATCCATAGGTATAGCCCTCTCCTCTCTTCTTCATACCGATTTTCCGGGATTCCGGTCCTTTCTTTCCCAAAACTATGTGCAGAATCATATCTGCCCTCCTCTTATCAAATGGGAATAGAGAGACTCAATCCCCGTATCTTTTTGGGCATATATCATCTCGGGCTGAAGGAAATGGTTTATATATCTGTATTGCGTTATGTTGATGGGATTATCTGTTGATATGCTATATCATCTCTGAATTCTATATCCTCTTTTAAGCGGCTAATGAACTTACTAATCATTTACTTCGAAGCTCTGCTTTGCGCCATTTTTTCAGAGAAAATTCTGGAATCCAATCACCCCTTACCTTGATCTTCAGGGTTGTTCCTACCTCAAGAAGATGAGGATTGTCTATAACATCTCTATTTGCTTCATATATTTTTTCCCATGATTTGGCATTTCTGTAATAATAAGCTGACAGGAGATACAGATTTTCTCCCTTGGAGATCTTATGCAAGATAGTCTTTGTCTTTTGCCTAGACACTGGCCTTCTCTTCCTTAATCTCTCCTTCTTTGATCTGAGCGACCTCTTTTTTGCTTCAATCCTATCCATAGTCAATTTCCTTGCAAGGTCAGCAGACGTACCCGCCTCCAGGGCGAATCTTAGTGCCTGTTTATCCTTTTTTGCTACAATAGCAGATCTACTCTTCTTCAGGTCATTTCTTGCGATCTGAAATTCGTGGTTGGCATAACTCTTGGCTCCTGCCTGCTCTGCCAGAACAACAGCCGCCTTGGCTTCATCATATGCCTTTATAGTGTGCATTGAGATAGAGGCACATCCACTAAATAGTATACCTATAAGACCAATAATAACAAGATTCTTCACTGAAAACCTTTTCATCTCTAAATCCCTCCTTTAGCTATAGCTAATTTATATGGTAATGTAAAGTTTTGTAACACAGAATGAATTAAATGTCAATTTATTTTCAGAGCTTTTTAGGGCGAGCCCTAAATCTCCAATGCAACCTTTGCTGCACTACGGAGGGCAGTACCTATATTCCCTGGCTGTACTGCTTCCCCCACAGGATAAACCTCTGAAATCTTCTGTTTAAGCGGGTCCAGTAAGGAGTCTTCAGGTAGAGATCCAATAGACAGGATTACTGAGTCTGCTTTTAATGAAGAACGATTACTATCTTTATCTTCGATCCAGACTGTGCCAGACTCAATTGCCACTACCTTGGTTCCGGTCATTATCTTAACATCCTTTTCCCTTAAGCGACTCAGTATATCCTCTCTTGGGATACTCTTCATCCTTTGCAGTACAGATTCAAGGATCTCTATGATAGTGATTTTTCTGTTATCTGATGCCAACATATCTGCAGTTTCACAACCTATATCACCCCCACCAATGATAATAATCCTTTTACCAAGATCAGGTCTGTGTTTATATACCTCACGAATCTCATAGACCGGTGGCATGGACAAACTTGTTTGTCCGTGTAGATCCTTTCCCGGGATATCTGGTATATTAGGATTAGACCCTGTAGCCAAGACAACTACATCAGGAGATTCAGCAATTATATCCTCTAACCTGGCCTCTTTATTCAAAATCACCTTTACATTGGTCAGTCTCAGCATATGATTAAGGTATCTGAGTAATTCTTTGACCTCACCTTTAAAGGGCGCACGATCAGCAAGAAGAAACTGTCCACCAAGGCTATCTTCCTTTTCGAAGAGGATGACCTGGTGGCCCCTCTTACTTGATAGGATAGCTGTCTGCATCCCAGCAGGCCCTCCACCAACTATAACCAATTTCTTCCTCTTTTTTGCGGGACTTAACTCCAAGAGGTATTCCTGTCCAGCAAATGGGTTTACACTACAGGCTCTTCCAAATCCTGCTGCTCCATTCTCAAAGCAATCCTCAAGACAGTAGATACAGCCCCTTATCTCTTCACGCCTTCCTTGCATGGCCTTCTGGGGAAGATAGGGATCTGCCACTAATGCCCTGGCCACGGCAATGAAATCAGCCTTTCCTTCACTGATAATTTGATCAGCCAGTTCAGGGGTATTTATTTTTCCAATAGCCACTATGGGGATATCCACGACCTCCTTAATCCCACTTGCCAGATGAACCATAGTCCCTGGCTTAGAGGAATGGCCCGGTATAGTCTTTATCTTTGTATCTTTATTTCCGGCATTGGCCAGGATAGCATCCGCTCCAGCAGAGGCCGTCATTTTAGCGATCTCTTTCGAGTCATTAAGTGATAATCCGCCAGCGATGTATTCATCACAGACCAGTTTGATCATAATTGGAAAGTCTTTTCCTGCTTCTTGCTTGAGATCGGAAGAGCGTCGTGTAGGGAAAGAGTGTAGATCTCGGTGGTCGCCGTATCATTAAAAAAAAAAAAAAAGATGAAGAAAATTATAAAAAAGACCAGGGGATATATAGTAACCCGAAAGAGGGTCACACAAGCTGGCGTGTTTGCTGGAGGTAATGTATACACGAACCGAGACGTGGACTCAGGA
>CAJVYE010000142.1 GCA_913009285.1 uncultured Nitrospirota bacterium
CACCATCTACAACAGCAATTGTAAGATCAGATGGGAATTATCTCCTTGGCGTATTCAAGAGAGGACCCAATCCCTTCTGGTTTAACGGCGTCATAGATGAGATAAGGATCTATGACAGGGCATTAACCCCTAATGAGATTGTCAAGGAATATGAATATATAGAGTAGACCTCCCCTTTCATCAGAGGCCATCTCTGTTACCTTTACCTCACATTATCCTTGGGGACGGGTCAGAAATAACTTGGCATTTTCGCATCTCATCTTCAGGCCATCTGTGATCGATCCTCAATCGCAAAATCCTCGATATAGCACTGCTATTGCTGCGGTTTTGCTCAATCGGATCGACCAAATCTGACCTAAATCTGAGCGCGAAAAATGCCAAGTTATTTCTGACCCGTCCCTTGGGACATAATAACAGGGAAGTTTGACATAAATGTAGATTATATATTATAATTAAAAGATTGATGACAACATCACAATAAAGATGGGATAAATAAGAGGATATAGATATAGGGATACGAGGAAAAATTATGCGTGTAGCAATGTATTATAACAACAGGGATGTAAGGATAGAGGATATCCCAATGCCACAAATCGGCCCTGGAGAATTATTGGTAAAGGTAATAGCAAGTGGTATATGTGGAAGTGATGTAATGGAGTGGTATCGTCTCGATAGGGTCCCTCTGGTACTGGGCCATGAAATCGCTGGAGAGATTGTCAGTATAGGAAAAGGGGTAGATCGTTACAAAGAGGGTGATCGGATCAGCGCCTCACATCATGTCCCTTGCAATACATGCCATTACTGTCTGAATAATCATCATACAGTCTGCGATACCCTTCGCAGGACAAATTTTGATCCAGGCGGTTTCTCGGAATATCTTCGTCTACCAGCTATTAATGTAGACCGTGGTGTATATCTCCTCCCGGATGAGATATCCTTTGAAGATGCTACATTTATTGAACCTGTAGCCTGTGTACTCCGTGGTCAAAGACTGGCGAATCTACAGCCAGGGCAGAGTGTGCTTATTCTTGGCAGTGGCATTGCAGGTCTCCTTCACATACAGATTGCGTCTGCACTAGGTGCAGGTCGTGTGGTTGCAACAGATATGATCGATTATCGGCTTAATGTAGCACTAAGATTGGGAGCCGATGCTGTAATCCACGCCAAAGAGGATGTGCCAGGGCATCTGCGGCAGGTCAATGATGGCAGGTTAGCAGACCTGGTAATAATATGTACCACTGCTACACAGGCCATGAAACAGGCACTAAAATCTGTAGATCGAGGAGGTACTGTCCTTTTCTTCTCTCCAACAGATAAGGGCGTGACCATCCCTCTTTCGATAAATGACCTCCTTTTTCGTAACGACATTACCCTTACCAGTTCCTATGCAGGGAGTCCATCCGACCACATGATAGCGTTGAAAATGATACGCAACGGCAAGGTATGTGTAAAGGATATGATTACACATCGATTAGGCCTAAATGAAACAGGTCTTGGTTTTCAGCTTGTTGCTGAAGCCACAGAATCTATCAAGGTAATCATTGAGCCCCATAAACAGTAGGCAGTAAGCAGTTGGCAGTTGGCAACTGTGTATACACTCGACGCTTTTTGCCAACTGCCAACTGCCTACTGCCTACTCTTCAGACGCTCCTTCAGATAGGTATATCTCTTCTGAATATTGTCATTTTTCACAGCAATAAACAGTGCCTTCTTTGTCCCTATCAGTATCACCAGTCTCTTTGCCCTAGTAACTGCTGTGTATAACAGATTTCTTTGTAGAAGTAGATAGTGCTGTGTCAGAATAGGCATGATAACAGCCGGATATTCACTACCTTGAGATTTATGAACCGATACAGCATAGGCAAGTACAAGCTCATCTAACTCGCTCGATTCGTATATTACTCTACCGGCATCAAACTCAACCGTCACTTCATGGTCTTCTGTATTGATATCCACTATCTTACCAATATCGCCGTTATATATATCCTTGCTATAATTATTCCTTATCTGCATCACCTTATCATTGATCCTGAAGACCTTACCCCCTCTGACGATCTCTATACCTGTTGGATTCAGCGCCTTCTGAAGTTCTATGTTAAGATTGTTTGTTCCAACTACACCTTTGTGCATTGGGGTGATGACCTGGATCTCGTCTTTGCCTATTGTCCTGAACCGATTCGTGATCCTCCTAGCACAAAGATCCTTTATCATCTCCAGTACCTTTTCAGGGACTTCCTCTTCAATAAAATAGAAATCTGATAACTTGCTTTTGTCTGCGTCCTGTAAATAGGGAAATTCTCCCTGATTTATCCTGTGGGCATTGACCACGATCATACTCTCCTGTGCCTGCCTGAATATCTCTGTCAATTCTATCACCTCTACAAGCCCTGAATTTATTATGTCTCTCAGAATATTGCCAGCGCCCACTGAGGGGAGCTGATTGACATCACCGATAAGGATAAGCACAGCATTTAATGGGATGGCCTTCAGGAGATAATACATCAGCGTATTGTCTATCATCGATGCCTCATCTATGATAATCATATCACCTTTTAAGGGTCTTTCCCTGTCTCGCTGGAATCTATTTGTCCTGGGGCTGTACTCCAACAATCTATGTATGGTTTTGGCCCCTTTGCCTGTTGCCTCTGATAGCCTCTTGGCAGCCCTCCCCGTAGGGGCAGCTAAAAGTATATTAATCTTCTGCTGTTCATATATCTTGATTATAGAATTGACTATAGTAGTCTTTCCTGTACCTGGCCCACCTGTTACCACCAACACCTTGTTCTTCGTAGCACCGATAATCCCTCTCTTCTGATCTTCAGAAAGTCTTATGTCGAGCATCCCCTCAAGCCATTGGATCGCCTTTTCTGCATCAATAGGCCTGATCCCTCTATCTGCATGTAGATAGGGAGTCATAGATGTATCCTTTATCTCTTTCAACATTCTGGCTATCCCGACCTCAGCCACATGAAATGGCTTAAGATAGACCAACTTCTTGTTCTCCTCAAACTCCTCTATGTTTTCATTTATATCCTCTATGACAATACGCTCCTCTTCAAAGACCTTTGCCACTCCCTCTACAATGATATCTCTCCCAACATTTAGGATTTTCTTTGAGTCCTCTATCAATCCCTCATATGGGTAGCATACATTTCCATTAGCTGTTAGGCTTTCGAGAACAAATATAATACCGGCCTCAGCCCTCATCAGGGAATGCGGCTCTATTCCGAGATTCTGTGCAATACGATCAGCTATCTTAAAACCTATACCTGGTATATCAGAGGCAAGACGATAAGGATTCTCCTTTACAACAGAGATCGAGCTATCACCATATTTCTTATATATCTTGGAGGAGTAACCTGGAGTAATACCATTCCCCTGTAGGAAGATCATAACCTCCCGAATCCCTTTCTGAACACTCCATGCCTTCTTGATAGACTCTATTCTCTTCTCACCCATCCCTTCCACCTCAGCAAGCCTCTCCATCTCATTCTCGATAATGTTTATGGTCTCGAGTCCGAACTTTTTCACCAACCGGCCGGCCATTACAGGTCCTATACCCTCTATAAGACCCGAGGCAAGATACCTCTCTATACCGTTTACGGTAGATGGGACCACAGAGATATAACTCTCTATCTTGAACTGTTCTCCAAATTTCTTATGGTGAACCCACTCCCCTGTGAGCTTCAGAGTCTCACCCGGATTGATATACATAAGGACACCAACCACTGTGGCAAGCTCCTTTTCTCCCTCTATATGCATCTTTGCAATCGTAAAGTTATTTTCTTCATTGGAATAGACGATCCGTTCCAACTCACCCTGAATAGTTGTCACCATACATTAATTCCTTAATTTGAGAAAGAATCTTTTATATCTCAATCGATAGCATTGAACATGTCTGTGCCATCAAAAGCGAACGTTCATTCATATGACATAGAGACCGATAACCATTGAGTAATAATCTTTATCCCTCTTTCGTATTAAACCCAGAAAATGTAATTGAAGCACCTTGACTGTGGCACTTCTTCGGCGTATTCTAACGATTTCAATTACATTTTCTGGGTTTAAAAAGAACCATCTTTATCTGTTGGACAGGATTATACAATAGATATAGTTGAGAATCAAGGACGGATGATAAACTCTTGTGATTCAGACACTGTAAAAAGAAATTACACATTCTGTTTCCCTCCCATCGGAAATTTTTTAATTTCTGGGCGGAATACCTGCCAAATCCATTAAGACAATTGATCACCTGAGGTTTATTATACC
>CAJVYE010000143.1 GCA_913009285.1 uncultured Nitrospirota bacterium
TGGGTTTTTTTGTAATGTTGCGGCGACCACCGAGCTCTACACTCTTTCCCTACACGGCGCTCTTCCGATCTCACTTTTCTCCGGCCTGTCTGCGTGAAGGCACAGAGGCAGGCTATTTGGGGCTCATTGGTATGTGTTCGCAGTTGTGCTTCCAATGCCTCGCTTCAAATGCCTTGCTCCCTTATCTTCTTGATAGGCCGGGCAGCTAACCTGTTCATCAAAATCAATCTGACTAGGGTCAAAAACGCAATACCTGCGAGGAAAGGTCCAATTAGACCTAGCTTCATTACCGGCTGAGTTTTCTTCATATATCCCCTCCACTTTGTCCATATCTTTGAGAAGTGGGATAGTCTTTTTCAATTGATTCCGGGATCTCTCTATCTCCACCCCTTTCTGAATCTCCAGTGCCTCCTTTGATATCTTCTGGGTTAACATCCACTGTCTACCCCCAAGATTCAAGGCCAGCACATCATCCTTTTGCGATTCGATCGACAAAAAGGTTACAGCAACCGCTTCCACAATGAAGAGTACAAAACATCCCAGAATGACCCCTATATATTGTCCGCTTTTATTAATATTAGATATCATTTTTTCTCTCCTTATTTATTGTCAAAGAAACCGCCATTCTTTTAACTTTATAAGAGATATATATATGCCCCAGATTAGGATATATCAACCCTTTAAGCCCCGCAATTGTCAAAAAAACTCCTTATTGGAAGTTTGTAAGGAATTTTGTGTGTATTACCTCAAGAAAAATCTCTTTTTTAAAAAAATGGACAAAAAATGACCTATCTGAGGCAAAAAATGATCTTTTTTTGGGGTGAATACCCTTTGATGGCTTATCATTACCCATTAGCTGTGCATACGCCTCAACGCTTCGAGTTAAAGGTTCGCTTCAAATGCCTAGCTCCTCTTTTGGAGAAGAGTCACAAAATATTGACAAATCATTTTCAATCTGGTAAAAATAGAATCAACAGAAAAGATTTTATTTATTGTAAGACGCCCATAGGGCTTGAGCAAAAATAACTTCGCACTTTTCGCGTAAGCCCTAAGGGCGTTATTTTTATTATACATCAATGATTAGGAGGTGAGTTAGGGGATGATAGATCTTGCCTATGCAATGGGTCGTCCGCAATCAGGGGGAGGTGGAGGTGAATTATTAGGGATTCTTCCTCCACTCCTGATCATGTTTGCCATTTTCTATTTCCTTTTAATAAGGCCTCAACAGAAGAAGCAAAAGGAACTTAAAGAAATGCTGAACAATATCAAAGAAGGTGATAATGTGGTAACCTCAGGTGGTATATTTGGTACGGTAAAAAAGATCAAGGATGATGTCCTTACCCTGCAGATTGCAGAAAAGGTCAACATAAAGATGTTGAGAAGTGGAATTGCGAACAAGAGATAAATCAACAAAGGGGTAAATATATAATGTACAGGAACCTAAAATGGAAATTCCTTTTCATTTTCGTAGTGATCGGATCAATGATCTGGCTTGCTTACCCATTGTCTGAAAAGATAAATCTTGGACTCGATCTTAAAGGTGGAATGCATCTTGTACTGGAGGTGGAAACAGAAAAGGCAGTAGAGACAATTGCTGAGAGATACGCCTCTAATATAAAGGATGTTTTAAAAAAGAAAGATATAGACTTTCACTCTGTTCAAAAGGATAAGGATAATAACATTATTATCGTCCTATTAGAGGCCAGAGACCTCACCCCAATAGAGGATATCATGAATGACTATCCCTCTCTTGAAAGAAGGGATTTTGAAAAGAGCGGCTTGAGATTGACCTATTCCTTATCTGATGAAAAGATCAAACGTACCAAAGACAATGCAGTAGACCAGGCCCTGGAGACGATACGTAATAGGGTTGACCAGTTCGGTGTAGCTGAACCAACCATTCAGAGGCAAGGGACCAGGAGAGTCATTGTTGAACTCCCGGGTATTAAGGACCCTGAAAGGGCTATAAATCTTATAGGGAGTACTGCCCTCCTGGAGTTCAAACTGGTAGATGAGGAACACAGTTTGGAAGATGCCTTGAAAGGAGATATCCCGGAAGGGGATGAGATACTGTATGAGAAGGATAGGAAGACAGGAAAAGATATAAGCCCATATCTTTTGAAAAAACAGGCTGTCCTTACAGGTGATTCACTCACACTGGCAGAGGTTAGAATTGACCGGGAATATAATGAGCCATATGTAGGTATAGCCTTTGACAGGGAGGGTGCACGCATCTTCCGCCAGATCACAGGGGAGAATGTAGGTAAACGACTCGCTATAGTCCTTGATAACAATGTCTATTCAGCCCCGGTAATAAGAGATAAGATATCAGGGGGAGAGGCCCAAATAACAGGAAGTTTCACATCAGAGGAGGCACATGATCTGGCTATAGTCCTCCGGGCGGGGGCTTTACCTGCACCGGTAAATATCTTAGAGAACCGCACAATCGGCCCATCCCTTGGGCATGACTCCATTAAGAAGGGTATTATTTCAATACTTATAGGGGGTATAGTTGTTATACTATTTATGATTATATATTACAAATTATCTGGTTTTGTAGCGAATATAGCTCTATTTCTGAATCTGATTATTATCTTTGGGGTGCTGGCATATTTTAAGGCAGCCCTTACCCTTCCAGGGATTGCAGGTCTCATCCTAACAGTAGGAATGGCAGTAGATGCAAATGTATTGATATTCGAGCGTATTAGAGAAGAACTACGGACAGGTAAGACAGTACGGGCAGCAATAGAAGCAGGGTTTGCAAAGGCCTTCTCGACCATAGTCGATGCCAATGTAACAACCATTATTGCGGCAGTAGTTCTCTTTCAGTTTGGTACAGGCCCTATCAGGGGCTTTGCCACAACACTTGCTATAGGGATAATGGCGAGTATGTTTACGGCTATATTTGTATCTAGAGTGATATTCGACTTTGTTTTAAGCATAAGAAAGATAGATAAATTAAGCATATAAGGAAGAATAATGGAATTTATAAAACCAGGTATCAAAATAGACTTTATCGGGAAGAGAAAGATAGCTATATCAATATCCATATTCTTGATTATAGTGGGGTTGATCTCGCTGACTATAAAGGGTGGATTTAATATGGGGGTAGATTTTGCCGGTGGGACACTTATTCAACTCAAATTTTCAGAAAAGGTGTCAATAGAAAAGATAAGAGATGGATTGAAAGATATAGGAATGGGGGATAGCAGTATTCAGCGGTTTGGAAGTGATATGGATATACTTATACGGGCGCCTATCTCAACAAATAAACTGGAAGATATCGGATCGATTGTTAAAAGGGAATTGGAGAAAGAGTTTCCCGCAGGTTTCGAAGTAGAACGGATCGAGATGGTAGGGCCAAAGATAGGGAAGGATTTGAGGAGGAAGGCACTCTTTGCCCTTTACTTTACTATTCTCTTTATCGCTGTATATATATCGGGTAGGTTTGAGCTCCAATGGGTCAATAGTATCATCATGTCAGTGGCCTTTATTAGTGTGACCCTAATCCTCCTAAAGATATTTCCTGAAATAAGTATACCGTTATTAATACTAACAGCATTATTAATTACCCTTTACTTTTGCTGGTTTTTGAAGCTAAAGTTTGCCCTGGGGGCTATTATAGCCATTATTCACGATGTATTGATAGCAGCGGCTGCCTTTTCCATCACAGGTAAAGAATTTACCCTTCCTGTCCTCGCTGCATTCCTTACCATCATAGGCTATTCATTAAACGATACTATTGTGGTCTTTGATAGGATAAGAGAAAATATCAGACTCATGCGTAAAGAGAAACTGGAGGTGATTATCAATTCAAGTATAAACCAGACACTAAGCAGAACACTACTCACATCGGTTACAACCCTCATCGTAGTCCTTGCCTTATTTATCTTTGGAGGAGAGGTTATACATAACTTCTCATTTGCACTTATGATCGGTGTGATTGTAGGTACCTATTCCTCTATCTTTATAGCAAGCCCCATTCTTGTAGCCTGGCAGCCTGCATCAGGTTCACCAGGATCACAACCTCTCCCTGCAAAGAAGAAGAGAAAAAGATGACCAGCGACTCCTGGCATGTTCATTAAGCGAGTCCTAACCTAATCATTAATATTTTCTCATAAGCCCTAAAATTCCAAATAATGCAATTGAAATAGTTGGAATACGCAGAAGAAGTGCCACAGGCAAGGCGCTTTAATAGCTTTGGGCACAGAAATATTTTATTGTAGAGCCAAAG
>CAJVYE010000144.1 GCA_913009285.1 uncultured Nitrospirota bacterium
GAAGACGGCATACGAGATAAAGGAATGTGACTGGAGTTCAGACGTGTGCTCTTCCGATCTAAAAGAAGAGATGGTTTACATCTTAAATTACAATTAGATACACACAGATCATATCACAGAATAATGAATGGTATGTTTTTTGGATTAGCTAGATTAGAAAGATGTTTATGATGTCAGATTATGTGAAAATCTCTTCATCCTTTTTTTATGAAGATCTCTTTACCAGCCTGCAAGATGGGATATTGGTGGTAGATAATGATTTGAAGATTATCCTATTTAATCAAGCTATGGAAGAGATAAGCGGTATCTCATCTTCACAGGTTATAGGGAAATCATTAAACCAGGTACTAAAATTTAACTCTTACATTAATGACCTCCTTGTAAAATCATTTCAGACAGGAAAATCCTATTGTGATCTAGAATGTGATTTTTATAAGGAGCCATCAATATCTTCATTTATAGTAAGTTTGATTATAGTGCCTTTTATAAATAGAAATGGTGATATAAAGGGAAGTATTGCATCTATCAGAGACATAAGCAGGCTAAAGGAGCTGGAAAAAGATGACCAGATGGCTAAGCGCCTTTCTTCAGTCAGGGAGTTGGCTGCAAGCATGGCACATGAAATCAAAAATCCTTTGAGCGGGATAAAAGGTGCGGCACAGCTCTTAAAGCATGAGCTTTCTGATGATAAGTTGAAAGAATATACCGATGTCATTATAAAGGAGATTGTAAGAGTAAATGAGATAGTAGAAGGTTTGATGAATTTGACACGGGTAAGGTCACCCAAGTTTGAATTGACCAATATCTATACAATATTGGATGAGATAATTAACCTGGAACAGGGGACCTCCAAAGGTAAAAAGGTAAAATTTCATAAGTATTATGATCCCAGCATTCCTTCAATAATGGTTGATAGTGATAGACTGTCACAACTATTTTTGAATCTGATAAGGAATGCTGTTGAGGCAGTATCAAAAGATGGGGAGATTATAATTACAACAAAGGTCTTTTCAGATTATCTGTTAGGTAACAAAGATAAAAAGTCATCACGGACAATGCTTATTGAGATAAAAGATGATGGCCCTGGAATTGATAAGGAGGTTATGAAGAAGCTGTTTACTCCTTTTGTTACTACTAAAAAAAAGGGTAGCGGTCTTGGGTTAGCCATCTCTCATAGAATAGTAGAAGAACACAAGGGCAGGATAAAGGTTGTGAGTGAAGAACCACAAAAAGGGACTATTATACAGGTATTTATACCGATCAATCAACAGTAGCAGGAATTATGGATAAAGAGAAGATTCTAGTTGTAGATGATGAAGAAAGTATAAGGTGGATATTCAAAAAGGGATTGGAAAAGAAAGGATTTTCTGTCCACACTGTAGAAAATGGAGAGGAGGCCTTAAAAAAGGTAAGGAATAATTCTTACCTTCTTACTTTTTTGGATATATATATGCCTGGGGGAATGAGCGGACTTGAGGTTTTAACAGAGATAAAAGAGATAGATAAGGAAGCTGTAGTTGTAATGATAACTGCCCAGAGTACTATGAACAATACAATAGAGGCTATCCAGAAGGGGGCATACGATTATATAACAAAACCATTTGATATTGATGAGATATATATAGTAGTGGATAAGATACTTAAAGCAAGGCAACTTGAGAAAAAGGTTGAGTTGCTGGAGGCTGAACTTAAAGATCGGTTTAAGGTAGGAGATATTATAGGTAAAAGCAAGGCTATGCAGGATGTATATAAGACCATAGGTAGAGTGGCATCAAGCGATTTAACGGTTTTAATCCAGGGTGAAAGTGGTACAGGGAAAGAGTTAGTAGCAAGGGCATTACACTATAATTCTAAACGGGTGGTGGGGCCCTTTGTTGCTGTAAATTGTGCTGCTATACCAAAGGAACTTTTAGAAAGTGAACTATTCGGCCATGAGAAAGGATCTTTTACCGGGGCTATTGAAGAGAGAAAAGGGAAGTTTGAATTGGCAGAAAAAGGGACCATCTTTTTGGATGAAATCGGTGATATGGATATAACTTTACAGGCAAAGATATTGAGGGTATTACAGGATAAGGAGTATTCCCGGGTAGGAGGAAAGGCCATTTTCAAATCAGAGGCAAGGGTTATTGTTGCCACAAATAAAGATCTTAAGACTGCAATAGAGGAAAAGAGGTTTAGAGAGGATCTATTCCACCGTTTAAATGTTATTACAATTACCCTTCCACCACTTAGAAAGCGAAGAAAAGATATCCCTTTATTGGCAAGATATATGTTGCAAAAATATAATGCTGAATTAGGAAACAGGGTCAAATATATTGCCAAAGAGGTAATGGACTTATTTAAGGTATATCAGTGGGATGGTAATGTTAGAGAACTTGAAAACACCATTAGAAGGGCTATTGCCCTCTGTCCTGGTGATACCATAATGCCAGAACATTTGCCAGAAAACATAGTTAAGGAAATGATAGGACTTCAGGATACAGATACCCTGTTAACAAAGGATTTTTTATATAATAAAATAAGACTTTTTTTGCCAACGATAAAAAAGGAAGGTAAAGGGAAACTATATGAGACAGTCTTAAAAGATATTGAAAAAGAATTGGTTACCCTAATTCTTGAAGAAACTGGCGGGAATCAGATAAAGGCTTCGAGGTATTTAGGGATAAACAGAAATACCCTAAATAGGAAGATTAAAGAATATCATATTAAGTATTAATGCGAGGTAACAAATCAGTTAAAAGTTGCGAGTTGCGAGTTTATGGAATATGGAAGTTTATAGACTATTTAAATTATTCTAAGGTAGAGAGAGAGGTGATGGTGAAAGTATGTGAAATAGTAGTCCTGGTTTAGGTTATAGAATAAGGTAAGGTTCTTAAAAAAAATAAGGAGGTAAGAGATGACACCAAAAGATGTTTTGGCGTTTGCTAAGAAGAACAATTCAAGTATGGTCGATCTTAAGTTTATGGATTTTCCTGGATTATGGCAGCATTTTTCTGTGCCGATCAGCGAGCTACCTGAGAGTGCATTTGAAGAGGGGTTTGGGTTTGACGGGTCAAGCATCCGTGGTTGGCAACCTATACATGCCAGTGATATGTTAGTTGTCCCTGATCCGGAGACAGCAGTAATGGATCCCTTTAACAAGGTCCCAACCTTGAGCCTGATATGTGATATCATGGATCCTATTACCAAGGAAAGATATTCAAGGGATCCCAGAAACATTGCCAAAAAGTCAGAGGCGTATATGATCTCTACAGGGATTGCTGATATTGCCTACTTTGGTCCTGAGGCAGAGTTTTTCATATTTGATGATATACGTTTTGACACAAGGGAGAACTGCAGCTATCACTTTATAGATTCAGTTGAGGGTAGATGGAATACTGGAAGGGAGGAGGGCCCTAACCTTGGTTACAAGCCCAGATACAAGGAGGGGTATTTCCCTGTTCCACCGACTGATAGCCAGCAGGATATCAGGAATGAGATGGTCCTGACCATGATATCCCTCGGCATATCTATAGAATGCCAGCATCATGAGGTAGCTACAGCCGGACAGGCTGAAATCGATATGAGGTTTGCCCCCCTGGTAAAGACAGCAGATAATCTGATGTGGTATAAGCATGTTGTGAAGAATGTTGCAAAAAAACATGGCAAGACAGCCACCTTTATGCCTAAACCTTTATTTAATGATAATGGAACAGGTATGCATACCCACCAGAGTCTCTGGAAGGGAGAAAAACCGCTCTTTGCGGGAAGCGGATATGGTGGTCTTAGCGATATGGCCTTATACTATATGGGTGGGATATTAAGGCATGCTTCTGCGCTTTGTGCATTGGTTGCCCCTACAACCAATTCATATAAGAGACTTGTTCCAGGGTTTGAGGCACCTGTAAATTTAGCATACTCCAGTAGGAACAGGAGTGCTGCAGTCAGGGTACCCATGTATTCTCCAAGTCCCAAAGCTAAGAGGGTCGAGATTCGTTTCCCGGATCCTTCCTGTAATGGATACCTTGCATTTGCAGCGATGTTGATGGCCGGGTTGGATGGAATAGAGAACAAGATCGATCCTGGTGAGCCATTAGATAAAGACATTTATGCCCTTGGCCCTCAGGAATTAGAGGGGATACCATCTGTGCCAGGTAGATCGGAAGAGCACACGTCTGAACTCCAGTCACATTCCTTTATCTCGTATGCCGTCTTCTGCTTGAAAAAAAAA
>CAJVYE010000145.1 GCA_913009285.1 uncultured Nitrospirota bacterium
TTGTCGTCTACGTGCTGTCACTTTTTTTTTTTCAAGCAGAAGACTGCATACGAGATATAGGAATTTGACTGGAGTTCATACGTGTGCTCTTCCGATCTCTTAATCCTTAATCCTTTAGCCTTTAGCCTTTAACCTTTAGCCTTTAGCCTTTAGCCTTTAGCCTTTAGCCTTTAGCCTTTAGCCTTTAGCCTTTAGCCTTTAGCCTTTAGCCTTTAGCCTTTAGCCTTTAGCCTTTAGCCTTTAGCCTTTAGCCCTTAGCCTTTAGCCTTTAGCCCTTAGCCTTTAGCCCTTAGCCTTATACCCTTATTGCTAATGCTTTAAACATCTTTTGCAAACCCCATAAAAGGTTGACTGTACATCCTCTACTTTATGTCCATTGATCTCTCTCTTTTTTGCTACTGGACAACTGATAGCTATATTAAGTATCTCTTTACATACCTTACAATAGAAATGATGATGCGGACTAGGGATTGGATCATAATGTATCTCTCTTTTATCCAGGGTCAATTCCTGAATAATACCCGCTTCTTTAAATATAAAGAGGGTATTATATACTGTTGCCCTGGAAAATATTGGATACCTTCTTTTCAGGGCCTTGTAGATATCATCTGCTGTAGGATGGGTCTTACTCTCTTCTAAATGTTGAAATACGATTAATCTCTGTGTAGTTGGGACAACACCTTTTTCTATTAACATATTTATTTTTTCTTCCATTTATATTTCTCCCTTTATTTTTTATCATTATAATATTAGAACCATTCTAAATTTAAAATATATCAAAATCCTCAAAAGCTGTCAAGTATTTTTTTATATCCTTACAAAATATGCAAATATACCCAGAATGATTAAGATAATCCCTGTTACTCTTTTATTATGATTCTCAAAGAAATGCCAATGTATTTTTTCAACTCTTTTTAAACTGAAATCCACTAAAGAGACCATACATAGAACCGTTACTATCATATAGACAGATGAAACAGCGATAATACCTAACCAACCAAGGGTCCCTGCCGTGAAATAAAATGCCTCAATCTCTAAACATGGAGAAAAAAACATTGCAATAGCCAGAGAGGTTATTATTGTAATCTTCGATCTTTTTGACCCTGAATCTATCTTTAAGTGATCATGATCATGAGAATGGCTGAGATCTAAAAAGATATAGAAGGTCCCTATAATTATCATAATGAGAGGGGCAGCGATACTTGTTACAAATTCATAAGTAGAAGATAATATGAACCCTGTAATACCAATAAGAATTCCAATTATAATAGTACTTGTTGTATGTGCAATACCAATAAAGGCTGTAATGAATAATGTCTCACGATGTGTCCAATCTTCAGTTTTGCCAATTACAACTATTGGAAGCCAGTGGTTAGGGATCAATGCATGAATTAGGCTTAATACCAGGCTTCCAATAATAATATGTATAATATTAAACATTTTCCTCTTTCGTATTTAAGTTGAACTAACCAGAAATTGAAAACTGATAAAAATCAAAAATTAAAGATAAAAAATCAAAATGACATACCAAAATGTAAAAATTACCTCTTACCTTTTAAAGTAAGTATACTGGAAGCTAATATGTTGGCTATCTCTGTTGTTTCTCTCAAGAGTTTATTCGTCTTGTCTTTATTGGCTTTTCCTGAATCTCTTAGTAACCCTAACCAAAATTTGGTCTCATTGGCTGATTTCAGGGCATGATTAAAGAAATTAGTGTAGTCTCTTTTGGAACTGGCTGCATTGGCTTCAACCACATTAGCTCCAATACTGGTGGCACTTCGTAGTAGCTGATTACCAATAATCTCACACGTCTTTTTTTCTGGCAAATCATCGATAAATTTGATTATTTCGAGGGCAAAACTATAAATTCTTCTTTTGAACTCATCTTTGAATTTTGATTTGTCATTTTGCATTTTTATTTTTGATTTTTAATTTACTTTTGAATCGCTCAACTTTTTTACGAAAGAACCAACATTTAAGTCCTCAAACTCCCCACCAATTCCTCAACACCTGTAAGGTCCTTATCCCTGCAATATTTTTCTATGCCATCTACTATCTTAATCGATGCATCAGGATCAACAAAGCTTGCTGTACCCACCTGAACCGCATGTGCACCTGCGATCATAAATTCAATGGCATCGTTTGCAGTCATTATTCCGCCAATACCGATAACAGGAAGATCAACCGTCTTAGCTGCCTCCCAGACTATTCTTAGCGCCACAGGCCTTATTGCCGGTCCGGATAATCCACCAGTTATATTCGCAAGTTTGGGACGTCTGGAATCAATATCTATGGCCATTCCGAGGAGTGTATTGATAAGAGATACTGCATCAGCGCCAGCATCGGCCGCAGCCCTGGCTATAACAGTTATATCAGTAACATTGGGGGAGAGTTTTACAATAAGGGGGAGGGTTGTGGCCTTCCTCACAGCGCTGGCAACCTTATATGTCAGCCGGGGATCAACCCCAAAAATCATTCCACCCTTATCCAGATTGGGACAAGAGATATTCATCTCCAACCCTGCAACACCATCGACATCACTAATCTTTGTGGCAAACTCGCTATACTGCTTGATGGTCATGCCAAAGAAATTAACAATGACCCTGGTATCATACCTCCTCAAAAAGGGCATCTTCTCAGTAATAAAGGCATTGAGCCCTATATTCTGGAGACCTATTGAGTTGAGCATACCAGCAGGTGTCTCTACAATCCTGGGTGGAGGATTTCCTTCATAAGGCTCAAGAGATAACCCCTTTACGACTATTCCTCCAAGCCTATTCAGATCCACATAATCAGAGTACTCCTCACCGTAGCCAAAGGTGCCTGAGGCAGTGAGCACAGGATTTTTAAACTCAATACCACCTATATTTACAGAAAGGTCAGGATTATTCACCAGACGATCTCCACTGCATTGAAGACAGGTCCATCAGTACAGACACACTTATAAGGAGAATATGAAATGGGTGTAGGAGATAAGGATTCCACCTTCACTACGCATGACAAGCATGCACCCACACCACATGCCATCCTCTTATCCAGGGATATCTGGCATGGGATATTATATCTTAAGGCAATATCAGTCGTTGATTTTAACATGGCATTAGGACCGCAGGAAAACATAGTAAATCCTGAATCCTTCTCTGTTATGGATTCCTTTAATAGATCTGTAACGACCCCTTTATATCCTAAAGAACCGTCCTCTGTAGCAATATATACATCTGCCCCTAACCCTTTTAAATCATCAACGCACAATATATCTCTTCTTGTCTTACCACCAATAAACACCTTTATCTTTGTCTTTTGCCCCTTCTCCCCTGCTCCCTGTCTCTTGATCTCCTCTATTAACGCCATCATAGGGGCAATACCGATACCTCCAGCGACTATAATAGCCCTTTCCATATCATGATCTATCTTAAACCCATTACCAAGAGGACCAAGAAGATCGATCCTGTCACCCCTTCTCATCTCAGACATAAGGAAGGTACCCTTCCCTACTACCTGGTATAGTATCTCTATCCCCTTTCCATCCTCTACTACCTTGTGTATTCCCATAGGTCTGCGGAGGAGTGGATCATGAGTGTCACCAACCCTAATCATGATGAATTGTCCAGGGATGATATCCTTTACAACGTCCTGAAACCCAATACGCATCCTGAAGTAATCAGGTGATAATTCCTTATTGTATAATATTTTTCCACTTATTTGCATTTCATATTAAAACCTAAATCAAATTCATCTTATGAATTATCTTTTTTACTTCTTCAAAAAAAATCCTGAGATTAACAGGTCTTTTGCCTTGATTGGTGAGATCATGTGTATGAGATTTATCTTCTGGATGTCGATGCCACTTTCCACGTACCTGATCTCTTGCATAAATCCTCTCATCACAGAATATTAGTACAAAGTTTGTGGTATCGTATTGATCATTTCGGTATACCTGTATAAAAAGCTGGTCTTTAAGGTAAAGCCGTACCTTAAGGAAAGTAGACTCATGTTCAAGTATCTCTGTACGGATAATGAGGTAAGAGTTGTTTTTAATTGCAGTGATCTCTTTTAATATGGATTCCACACTGTTCATGTGGCAGTTTTTATTTTGTTGAGTTCTTCTGTGAACTTTTTCTTACCTGTAATAGCCATTTCCCAGTTAAAGTAATCTTGTTCTTCGTCAAATGAAGGGAGTTTATCCTTTAT
>CAJVYE010000146.1 GCA_913009285.1 uncultured Nitrospirota bacterium
TCGGATATAGTGATTTATCAAATTTTTATTATTTTTTGAAAATAGATTTTAAGGTCATAATCCCAGGTTTATCAATTTGTTAAGCCAATAAATGACGAAAATTTTGTGAAAAAGGTGGGACAGACCCGTATTTTCAGGTAAAACACTCATGTTAACGAGTTAGCACAAAAGGGGATGAAAATTTGAATCGCTCCCACCCATGCCATCAAGGGGGAGGGAGTCAATTAGTTAGTCCCCTCTCCCCTTAGTTAGAGTGAGGGGGTATTTTCAGGTGAAAGGATGATGTAAAAATGGCGAACCAGAAAAAGAAAGAAGTTGGCAGACGAAAATTCCTCAAATTAGGCAGTATGGGAGTAGCTGCTGTAGCTACTACTGAAGCTGTTAAAAGAATCCAAGCAGCAGAGAAGGTCATAACCGCTAAAAAAAGGATGGCTGTGGTAATCGATTTAAGGAGATGTTATGGATGTCATGCCTGTGCGGTAAGTTGTAAGAGTGAAAATGGTGTTAACCTTGGGGCTTTTCGGTCCTGGGTCAACCAGATAGAGATAGGAAAATATCCTAATTTTATGAGATATTTCCTTCCACGTCAATGTAATCATTGTGAGCAACCTGCCTGTATTAAGGTATGTCCAACCGGCGCAACCTACAAACGTAAAGATGGTGTGGTTCTTATCAACAAAGATAGATGCATTGGATGTAGGTACTGCATAACGGCTTGTCCATATGATGCAAGGAGCTTTGTCTGGTACAGGAGATCTAAGGGGTGGCAAACTCAACAAAGGTATGAGAGCCTCGATTTTCCTGCCCGAAGATACGGGGTAGTAGATAAGTGTGATCTCTGTATCCATCGCATTGATAAAGGGCTGGTACCAGCCTGTGTAAATACCTGCCCTGCAGAGGCAAGGATTATTGGAGACCTGAAAGACCCAAATAATGATGTTACTAAAATCGTCTCTACCCAGGCAGTTAGTGTACTTTACCCAGATGCTAATACGAAGCCTAATGTCTTTTATCTTGGGCTTCATATCGATGCAGCTGAGAAGGCAGTAGAGGTTGGTCCTGCAATGCATCCAATCTCTTCGAATAGGTAGTGTCTGCAGTACAAAATATTGAGATAGGAGGTTGACGCTATGATGAAGGAAAAGATAACTTCAGATCTGATGAGACCTGTCTTTGAAACAGGAGCAAAATACTATCTTACAGTGATAGTCTTAACAGGTATAGTGCTGTGGGGTCTCTTTGCATGGGTCTACCAGTTAACTTTTGGATTGGGTGTTTCCGGGATGAAAAACTCTGTTGCCTGGGGTCTATACATAACAAACTTCATATTTTTCATTGGTATAAGCCATGCAGGCACATTAGTATCTGCTATACTTCGTTTGACAAATGCCGAGTGGCGCAGACCAATTACAAGGGTAGCTGAGACTGTTGCAGTATTTGCGCTCATCTTCGGAGGCATACAGATTATCTTTGACCTTGGACATCCACAGAGGGTATTGGATGTGATCATTTATGGACGCTTTCAATCGCCCCTTCTTTGGGATGTTACCTGTATCGGAATTTACTTAATGAGTTGCATATTCTATCTCTATCTTCCATTGATTCCTGATATCGCTACCCTCAGAGATAATCTCCCTATTAATACTTCTAAATGGCGTAGGAACTTCTATCAGAAGCTATCCATCGGTTGGGTTGGAAGTGAGAAACAGAGAAGATACCTGCATAAGACAATAGCTGTGATGGCTGTGCTTATTATCCCCATTGCAATCTCAGTCCATACTGTAGTCTCATGGGTCTTTGGTATGACCCTTCGTCCGATGTGGCACTCAACCATCTTTGGACCCTATTTTGTCACAGGCGCTATCTATTCTGGTATTGCAACTGTCATAATCGTAATGTCAGTTATGAGAAAGGCATATAAACTCCAGAATTATATGAAACCTATCCATTATAACAACCTTGGTAAACTTCTAATCCTTATGGTCTGTCTCTGGTTTTACTTCATATTTGCTGAATTTCTTACCACTGGATATGGAACTTTCCTTTATGAACTTAAGGTCTTTCATTCAAAGGTCTTAGGGGAATTTGCCCCCATATTCTGGGGGATGGTAAGCTGTATGGCAGCAGCATTCTTCCTACTTCTGTTTAGAAAGAGATTGGGGGTTATTGGCGCAACTACCCTTGCCTCTATATTTGTGAATATTGGCATGTGGTTGGAGAGATTCACAATCATTGTACCTTCTTTGACAAAGCCATTGCAAGAAGGATATAAGGCTGGATTATATCAACCTACCTGGATTGAATGGTCGATTACCTTGGCCAGTTTTGCCGCATTTGCACTGGCTTTATGTATATTTTATAAACTTTTTCCTGTTATCTCTATTTGGGAGGAAAAGGAAGAAGAGGATATCCCGCAGGTGGTAAAGAGGATAGAAACCTATCTGCCTTCAGAGGAGATAGGATGAGAGAAAGGAGAGGTGAACAATGGCTTTAGCAGCCTATCTGTTTAAGACCCCGGGTATCGGAGGACTGATTGTAGTAACCCTTTTTATAATTGTTGCTATCTGTTATGGCCGTGTAATATACAGGATAGCACGGCAGAAATGAAGAATAAACTCAGATAGAATATTAACCTATAATCTGAGTGATGGAATAACAACCGCAGCAAAAGGGAAGGTGGTAAGATGAAGAGATATAATCGAAGAGATTTTTGGAAGTTAGGAGCAATTAGTGCAAGTATCTTAGGTATTGGAGAAAGTTTTTCAAGACGTGCCTTTGGGGCCTTGAAAGGTGAATTCAAATTGGATAAAGCAGGTAGGGATTTTTCTCCGATTACCGGTAAAAAACGTAAGGCAATTCCGTCTGCCTGCTGGCAGTGTGTAGCAAGAGATGGAATAATTGGTTATGTCGAAGATGGAAGAGTGGTTAAGTTAGAAGGAAATCCAAAACTGCCAAGAACCAATGGTAAACTTTGCGCAAAAGGACAGGCCGGGATAAATCAGGTCTATGACCCGGATAGGGTTCTTTATCCATTAAAAAGGGTTGGTAAAAGAGGCGAAGGAAAATGGAAGAGGATTAGCTGGGATGAGGCCCTGAATGAGTTGACTTATAGACTAAAGGAACTACACGATAAAGGTGAACCAGAGAAGTTTATGTTCCAGTATGGCAGGATGAAGGCAAGCTCAGAGAAGATAATTAAGAGCTACTTCTTAGCCGCCTATGGAACAGGGACAGTGGCTAACCATACCTCTATCTGCGAATCCGGCAAATGGACTGGCCAGGAATTAGTCTGGGGAGCTTGCTTTGATAATAATGATTTTGAACATACCAATATGATAATAAATTTCGGGTGCAATATTTATGAAGCCCATACCAATCACCTCCCATTGGTTCAAAAACTGGTTAAAGCCAGGGCAAAAGGGGTAAAACTGATTACATTTGATGTCAGATTATCGAATACAGCGGCTAAATCAGATGAGTGGATTCCCATTAAGCCAGGGACCGATTTAGCGGTAGTTCTGGCAATATGCAGTGTGATTATTAAGGAGGGCCTCTATGATCGTGCTTTTATCGAGACATGGACAAATGTAACAGTAAAACAGTTAAAGGATCATCTAAGACAATATACTCCAAAGTGGGCTGAAGGGATAAGTGGAGTGCCTGCTTCTAAGATTAAGCAATTGGCGATTGAATATGCCAATGCTAAACCCGGCTGCCTGTTTGGCTATCGTGGGGCGGTTATGCACTACAATGGTGTGGAGACCGAACGGGCTATGCTGATGATCGACGCCATCTGCGGATATATCGATGTTAAAGGCGGCAAGTGTAAAGCAGTAGGCGCTAGCTGGAAGAACTCATTTCCTGAGCCACACACCAAAAAAAAGAAGCTCAAGATTATAGATGGCTTTCCGGGGGACTATGCATTCCCAACTCATCATGCCTCCCACCAGGTACTTAAGATGATAAAAGATGGCTCACACGGCAGACCAGAGATATACATGAGATCGGAAGAGCGTCGTGTAGGGAAAGAGTGTAGATCTCGGTGGTCGGCGGATAATTAAAAAAAAAAAAAAAAAGTAACATAAGCAACGGGTGAAGACGTCCACAAACAGATGTTCAGCCAGAGTGCACATGCCCAACATCATGCAACAGGTAA
>CAJVYE010000147.1 GCA_913009285.1 uncultured Nitrospirota bacterium
ATTATCTCTTTTCCCTCTAACGGCTTCATAATTACTGCCTGTTTCCCAAGATTGCATTCTACTGCAGAAACCCAGAAATTGGTAGCTGCAGGCTTTAGCCTGCGAAAAAGTTTGCTATAAATCAGCCACTTACGCAACCTAAAGGTTGCGGCTACCCTGTTTTTGGAACTTTTGCAGTAGAGTCAAGATTAGCAACCCTACATCTCTCAGCAATGATAATCGACCTCAACTCGTCTGTTGCCTTATCAATGTCTGCATTTATTATAACGTAGTCGTAATCTTTATAATATAATATCTCCTCTTTTGCCCTATTCAATCTCCTCTGAATCTCTTCCTCTGAGTCAGATCCTCTCTCCTTCAGTCGATCCTCCAATATCTCAACAGAGGGTGGAAGTATAAATATACAAATCGCATTTTTATATGCCTTTCTTATCTTTTCAGCACCCTGTATGTCTATAACAAGTATCAGGTCTAACCCACTATCCTGTATTATCTTAAGATTCTCTACAGATGTACCATAGAGGTTACCATGTACCTCTGCCCATTCGATAAATTCTCCCCTCTTTATCTTATCCTGAAACTCCTCTTGCTTGATAAAATGATAATCAACACCATCTCTCTCATTTGGTCGGGAGGATCTCGTGGTGTGAGAGACAGAGGCCTTAATATTCTCTATCTTCTTGATTACTTTTTTAAATAGGGATGTCTTTCCTGCCCCGGATGGAGCAGATATAATGAAAAGTAAACCCTTCCTCTTCATGTCGACTTTTTACTGGGCTTTTCCAAATTATCGGAACTAGAATATCTCTGTGCCAGGGTATCTGGCTGTACAGATGAAAGGACAATATGATCGCTATCTGTCACAAGTATTGACCTTACCGGTCTGCCATGAGTAGCATCTAATAGCTTCCCATTATCCCTTGCCTTATTCCTCAATCTCTTTATAGGTGCCGATCCTGGAGCGAGTATAGCTACAACCCGGGATAAAACCACAACATTTTTAAATCCTATATCTATCAATTTTAGATTCATAATTTATTCAAATTAGCACCACAATCCTATTCCACATTCTGAGCCTGCTCACGAATCTTTTCCAGCTCACTCTTTACCTCTATAACGGCCTGGGAGGTAGGATAATCGTTTGTCTTGCTACCAATAGTATTAATCTCCCGATTCATCTCCTGAAGGATAAAATCTAGTTTCCTTCCAATTGCTCCATCACTCTCTGTCAATCTGATAAACTGTTCAACATGACTATCTAATCTCACAATTTCCTCTGTTACATCACACCGCTCTGCTAATATAGCTACCTCCTGAGAGATACTAACCGGATCCGATTCAATCCCCTCTAACAGCGAATCTATCCTCTCTTTCAATCTATCTACATACTCTTTTATTATAACAGGTTCGCGATCTTTTATCTTAGCGATACTCTCCTTAATTGTTCCTAACCTTAAGAGGATATCATCGAGTAATATCTTTCCCTCCTCCTCCCTCATCACCGTAAGTGATTCTAGTGCACTATCTAATGCACTATCTAAGATATTCGAATATAATTCAATATCCTCCTTGGGTTCCTCAAATATTATTATATCCTTTAATCGCATAATATTATTTATATCGATCTCTCCGCCAATGTTTATTTCAGACTTCAGATCCTTTATTGCCTCGATATATTTCTTCGCAAGATTCGTATCTATTTTTATATCAAGACTATTAGTTCCTATCCTATCAAATTTTATAGATATATCAAAATAGCCCCTCGAGAAGTTCTCCTTGATCTTTCTTTTTACATTGTATTCAAATTGACTTAATTTTTTGGAAAATCTGGAAGACATATCAAGATATCTGTGGTTGACAGAGCGTGCTTCAACTATACATATGTTATCTTGTTCCACCTTCTCTGCACAACCGTACCCCGTCATACTTCTTATCATTGTGATATTCCTTCCTTTATTTAATGAATAGTGAATAGTCATTAAGGCTCGCCCAAAAATAACTTCACATTTTTGCGCGAACTCTTAGTTGTCCCTCTTCGACCAATAGCCCCTTTCTATTCTTAAAAAGAAACTTTATGGTCTTATCTACCTCTTCCATGTCTACCATTGTGTTTTTGCAAGGCCCCTCAGGACGGTAGTTTGTTATCCCTATAACAGATATAAAGCCTATATCCTCAATCCCACTCACCAACTCCCTCTCACAAGCAACAGCAAGTATAACAGATGGTTTAAGTCTACCGATTATCTTACGGGCAATGTTCCCACCTGTTACAACATTAATATTTAATTTGTACCTCTCTCTAAGTGACTTAAATTGGGTAATAATACACTCACCACAATCTTTGCAGTTATCTATATCCTCAATTACCCTTTGTTTACATCTAAAATTTTGGATACACCTTGGTAAAAGAATCAGTAGGTTTTTATTATCTATCCATTTTTCCCTCCCCCTTACCAGGGCATTATTCACCTTTACGAAGGAGTTACTTATCCTGTCCTTGGATATACCGAATAATCTACCGAGCCTCAATGAAAGAGAAAAGAGGAGCGCTATCCGCTTTCCGTTCCTTATTCTAAAGGGAAAAAGATTCCTTTCGGTAATAACAGAAAGGACTATTAACAGGTATTCAAGTACCCAGGCAATGACGAGGATCCCAACTATAACACCTATAACAGTTGGCAGATTATGACCAATCTCCAGGAGCCTGGGCTTTGTCATATACCACATAAAAAGGATGATGGATATGGCAATAAAAAGGGCCATCGAAGAGAATCCTAAGAATAAACCCTTACCATCATCGATCCTTTCCTGCTGGTTAACTACCTCATCATCCTGCCATTTATCACCCAGTTCCCAATCTTCCATCGATATTACCTCGCAAAACTTAGCTCACTATGTTAGCTAACTTCAGAAGCCAGAATTCAGGAGCCAGAATCCAGAATATATCAATAAACTGTGAGTAATCTGGTTTCTCGCTATACTGCAAAATATTATTCATGAAGTAATTATTGGCAAAAAAACTCCTGACTCCTGAATTCTGGATTCTCGTCCCGGAAAGTTGTCGAGTTTCCGAAATATTTAACTATTTTAATTCTACCATAAAATAGTAAAGATTCAAACAGCGTAACCATTTCCTGTCTGATACATAAATGCCTCAAGCCTTGTCCTCGTATTTGTATCCTCTGTCCCGTCATATACTAGGTTTAGGGATGGCAGGTTGTTGTTATCCTCCCTCACCTTTTTCATGATAGCACTAGTTATGATCCCTGGCATACATGTAAAGGGCATAACATTTATTATACCACTCACATCACTCCTGGCGTATTCAACTGCCTTCCCAATACTCAGGATTGCCTCTGTTCCAAAACTCTTGTGCATATACTTTTCACTGTAATTCAGGATCTTTTCTATAGCTGTCTCTTTGTAATTCTTCATATACCGCTTGAATAGCCCTGTAATCCTGTACTCATCATATAACTGGACCTTCCCCTTTATATATGCCCTTACAAACCCCTTGTAATCCCTCTTTGCAAGACTATCAAACTTCAAAAAGTGATTCACATACATTATCCACTCTATAACCGAGGGCATCCATACCTCTCCGCCTAATCTTTCTATCTCTTCTATAATATTACCATTACTAAAGCTATTGGATCTTATAAATATCTCCCCGATGATCCCTATAATAGGTTTTCTAACATCCCTCTCTATCTTAATCGAACCCATCTCCTCGATCGACTCCCGAAGCGATTTGATCAGGGTCTTTTTTACAATACCATTATATAAATTCTTAAGACACCTATTATATACCCTGTTTGTCTCACCCTTGTTTATCTCATAAGGCCTTATCTCCCTTGCCATCTTACCTATCATCTCATATGATACAATCCCCTGCCAGGCAAGCCTTGAAAAATTACCATTAAAACTATCAAACTCATCATAAAAATCAATCGATCTTCCCTGATTTGGAGAGATAAAAATTACTCCCTCTTTCCCTATCTCTCCAAGAACCTGTTGATGGTATCGTCTATATAAACCAAACCTGCAAGGCCCATCAGTGGATGGCATGAAGAAGGCGCTCCTCTCCGGATCAAACCCATCTTCTAAGGCCTTTTTTAATAAATCCCCAAGTGTTATTACTAAT
>CAJVYE010000148.1 GCA_913009285.1 uncultured Nitrospirota bacterium
TACTGGGCACGGCTTATACAGAAGTTATTTTTGACTAAGAATGTTGAAAGGGAAGGAGTAACTGTATGATGGATAGGCCTTTGTCAAATGGGCGGTACTGGGTTCGAACCAGTGACTTCTACCGTGTGAAGGTAGCACTCTTCCACTGAGTTAACCGCCCATATATTGTGATATGCCGGAAACAAAATGGTGGAGCAGAGCGGGATCGAACCGCTGACCTCAGCGTTGCGAACGCTGCGCTCTCCCAACTGAGCTACTGCCCCCCTCCTTTTATTATCTTATTATACCGTAGTAACTCCCGCTGCCTCTTAAAGATGTAACTCACAAGTTTGTCTCTATCATCCTCATTCATGGCAATAAACGTAACTGCTACCTTAAACCCCTTTTTCTGAGAATTATCCTCCTTCAACTCTGTTCTAAGTATCTTTCCTATGCATACAATAAGCATAGGAGGAGATATAGGGAGAAAAATCCTTATCTTCAGAAAACTTCCCACCTCTAATGCCTCAGGGAAGGCAAACCCTACCCCCTCGCTGCATATATCTGTACATATAGCCTCCCTGGCGTGTATATCCTCTTTGCCCTGAGAGGATAGCATACTGATAATAAAATCCAACCGCCTTTCAATAGAGATCCACATCCTGGCTATAGCAGGATCTATATCCCTGCCTATATCTCTACTGATGGCCTCATAAGAGATATCATCCAGAGATGATGGAATAAATCCTTCCCTATCGCTTGTCTTGTGTGCTATATATGTCTTCTTTGTATTCTCATACTCATCCTCACTTATTTGGCTAAATAGCAAGGTAAAGGAGACGTTCACACGTACTGATTTCCTTCTTGAACCGATTTTTTTTACCACCTTGCTGTTGCTATTTTTATTATTCATCTTATTTTTATCAATTTCAACTTTTCCCCTTCTTTCAAGGGGGTATTTTCCCTTATACCATTTAACATGGCTAATTCCAAAACCTTTGTTACATCCCCAAGCTCCTTTTCTGCTATACTTTTCAATGTATCACCCTTCTTGATGGTATATATTCTGATATATCTCTTTTTTGCCCTTTCACCTTCTTTGTCCTTCTTGTCCTTTTTTCCTCCATACAAGAGTCCATCTAAATGCAGTTTGAATCTGTCTGCAGCTACTTCCAGCTTGCCACCCCGATTTACAAGGGAATGGGCTATATCTTCTGCCTTAATTATCCTCTCCTTGGTCTCCGGATGGGTGGCCTGAAACCCATGATAACCTACTCCCTCCATCCTCTCCTTGAATTTCAGGTTTAAAAGAAATTTGACCATGCTTCTCGGATCATACCCTGTATTATATGCATTAACAAAACCTAGTGCATCTGCTTGCATCTCTGCTTTCCTTCCATAGCCGAGGAGTATATTGTTAAAGATGGCGCTGGATAACAATATCCACTCTGATGCCCTTTCTCTGATATCCTGGCTTGCCGCAATGCCTCCTAATGCAAGTAATAACGACCCCAAACTCCTGCTCAACTGTTTTGCTGCATGATGCGAGGTTATGTGACCAATCTCATGCCCAAGAATACCTGCCAGTTCAGCCTCACTATTGAGCATGGCCAGCATCCCCCGTGTAATATATACATATCCTCCAGGAAGGGCAAATGCGTTTATTATAGAGCTATCTACAATCTTAAAGTAATACCTACTAAATGTTTTGTCTGGTAATGATTTGACCAATCTCTGTCCTACCTCATTGACATAGGTCTGAAGTTCGGGATTATTATAATATCCATACATATCAAGGATCTCTTTGTCAACCCTTTTCCCTATCTTTACCTCACTTGCCTCACTGACGATAGGGATGGTCGATCCTTCTTGGATATATATTATAAATACAAAGAAAAGAACGAGAAGGGGTATAAGGAAAATCGATAGATATGAATATCCCCACCTCCTTCTGCTTAATCGGCATATATGTTGGGTCATGGATACCTCTAAATAATTAGTTTCTGAACGAAAACTACCCATCTACAGCGTTGCATGATAATTTTGTAATCCTCATGTATTTGAATACACTCCAGTTACAAAATTTTCATGCGCCTTGTCCCTGGGCAATTTTGATTCAAATACTAGTTTTCGATCAGCCACTACTTATACCTCCTTGTCTGCTATACACAGAAAGGTAATAAATATTAGTATATCACAATATTAATATATCACATATAAATGTCGATATTACAATATTTTCACTTAAAAATTTATTAATCTTTGTCAAGACTTATGGGGAGGGGAGGATTCGAACCTCCGAAGGCTTGGCCGACAGATTTACAGTCTGTTCCCTTTGACCACTCGGGAACCTCCCCGACACAAATTATTTTAGATTTTCGATTGGTTCATTATTTCCCTTTACTTTTAGACTGACTGGAGCTGGTGATAGGATTTGAACCTACAACCTGCTGATTACAAATCAGCTGCTCTACCATTGAGCTACACCAGCACTGTAAATTAACTTATAACTCATAACCTATCACTAAATAACACTATAGTATGTTTTTGGTTATTCATAAGTTATAAGTTTATCAGTTGTAGAAGTCCTCTCTCTTTCTATTTTTCTATAGCCAAAATCATAATATTATACTATAAAAATTATTTTAGTCAATCTTATATTTTTTCAGAATGTCATTATTTTAACAGATTTTAAGACAAATTATATATAAAAATAATTATTTTTATCGATTTTCTCTGTATATCTAACTTTATTGATAATTATCTAAAGATTTCCATATAACAGATTACATTGCATTATCAGTAAAAAAACCGTATCACTCAGCTTACGCGGGCTTTTGGGCGAACCCTTACCCCGGATTTCTCCTTTTAGCCTTGTGGGATTTATTATCTGAAAATCTATACTCATTAACCTCCTTCATGGCCTTCTGCCTGA
Organism: uncultured Nitrospirota bacterium; assembly: GCA_913009285.1. Taxonomy (GTDB): domain Bacteria; phylum Nitrospinota; class Nitrospinia; order SZUA-224; family SZUA-224; genus SZUA-224. The sequence continues at coordinate 2,915 of CAJVYE010000148.1, forward strand.
GAATTTCGTAGAAAATAATTGCACTAGCTACTGAAACATTTAAAGAATTAATCCTGCCAATCATCGGTATTGATACCAGAAAATCACATTTCCTCGCTACCAGTCTCCTTATACCTCTCGATTCTCCACCAATCACGACAGCAATCGGTCCTTCAAATCTAAAAGAATAAATATCAGTTTCTCCTTTCATGTCAATCCCCACTACCCAAAAGCCTCTCCCCTTAAGGACCTCAATTACCTGCACAATATTGGTCACCTTTGCAACATGTATATATTCCAGCGCACCTGCTGAGGCCTTAGCAACAGTGGCTGTCAATCCTACCGACCTATCCTTAGGGATTATTACCCCTCGCATACCAAAAACCTCGGCTGATCGGATTATAGAACCCAAATTCCTGGGATCCTCTACACCATCTAAGATTACTATGTTAGGATCTCCTTCCTCCTTGAACGATAAATCTATCAGGTCATCAAGGCTCACGATCCTTTTTTCTGAAACAATCCCTACAACCCCCTGATGAGGAAGACTACCACATATCTTATCAATATTTCCTATCCCTTCTTCATCTACTCTGATCCCTCTATCTTCAGCCAAACGGATTATTTCGTTTACACCTTTTCGGCTCCTTCTACCAGAAAGGATTATCCTTACAAACCTCCTGTTCCCTGATCTCAACGCCTCTATAAGCGGATTTATACCATATATGATCATAACAAGTTGCGAGTTACGGGTTGCGAGTTGCGGGTTAATACAAATCTCGTAAACTCGTAACCCGCAACCCGCAACTTTTTTTCACTTTGCATTTTGCTCAAAATCTTGAAGTTTTTGAGCACTTACTTAAGACCTTATCTATCCTTTTTAATATAAAATCCTTACCCAGAAGAGGAAATAGTCTCTCAAGCTCAGGCCCCTTTGTCCTTCCGGTAAGTGCTACACGGATCGGCATAAATAACCTCTTTCCCCCTATTTTCATCCTTTTCTTGACACTTGACACCATCTTTATATATATATCATGTGTAACACTATCTACTTCTCTGATCTCATCTCTTACCGCCTTTATCACATCGATTGCACCATTATCCTTCAGCACATTCATCCCTTCTTCCCATATGTTTATATCTACTCCAAAAAAGATATCAATATACTCGCTTATATTTGTAAGGGTCTCCAGATTATCGCCAATTGTAACGACCAGATCGGA
>CAJVYE010000149.1 GCA_913009285.1 uncultured Nitrospirota bacterium
GATGAATCGCCGGTCTATTATCGAATGTTCCTATGGAACATTATTTTTTTGGTTCTTCTCCCAATTTACCGTAGAAACTAGGAGAAGAGCCTTTTTTACATGCAAGAACCTAACCGGACAACGCTGATTGAGAGTGAATATTTAGAGTATGGCCCCCTTTGGGCGAGCCCTTAGTTTTTGTGGAATTATTCTTTTTTGCATATATCGTTTTACTTTCCCCCAACATTGTTACTTTTATTTAATTACTATATAATTATTCAACTTTAGGATCAAATTTTAACATAATATATCAATAAGAGAGAATTATATTCATTAATCTACAGATAGTCAACATTATTTTTTTTTAAGTAAATTTTTGGGCAAGGCCTAACCATCCATGAGTCAATTTCCACTTTACTGTGGAGGGCGTTTAAAAGCATAATAATCCTATCTGAGCCTTTAATGTATCTTTCAAAAATACCGTAAAATCCCTTAAATGGGCCATCATTTATGAGTACCTGATGCCCCTTTTCAAGTTTATCTGGTTTAATCTGGATAAGGCCATCAACCATCTGGTTTCTAATTGATGTGATTATATCCTCGGCAACTATTAAAAGGTTGTCCCTGCCAACCAGGTACCTTACCCCTCTTGTATATTTGACCATGTGGTAAAAATGAATAAGGTCAAAAGATGCAAAGAGATAACATGGAAAGAGAGGTTCAATAGTTTCTACCAGTTTATTCCTCTTGAATTTTTTATTTTTGAGCTTTGGATTCAGACACTAATCACCGACCACATGAGTCAATAGTATGGTCAGGTCATAAAGGTATATCCGTGGCAGGACATATTGTCATAACTGGAAATGATATTATATTAATCAATCCATTTAAAAGTCAAACATTAATTGATCAAGAAAGCAAAAAAAGCTTGACAATATTTTTATACTTCTATAGTATAAGTACTATAAATCTTTACTAAAAAACTCTTTTAATATAGCCCGGAGAGGCTATAAAGGAGATTGGATGTTATTACAATTATTAAAATCTGGAATACCTCCTTACCAAGTGGTGAGGGGGTTTTTTTTTGCCTGATAGGGATCAGCTGGAGTATCCTGATCATGGGGGATATATAAGATGAACTTTAAAAGGGGGTAAAGAAATGGAATCAAAGGATAAGCCTGAGGTAATGAATCAGGAGGGGATAAGGAGAGCTATAAAGCGGATCGCCCATGAGATATTGGAGAGAAACAGAGGTTGTGAGGATCTTGTCCTTGTTGGTATAAGAACCAGAGGTGTATTCATTGCAGAGAGGATCGCAAAAGAGATCTCAGAGATAGAAAGGATGGAGATACCGGTTGGTATTATTGATATAACCCTATATCGTGACGATTTTAGGATCGGCATTCCTCAACCCCAGGTCAAAAGGACAGAGATACCCTTTTCCATAACAGATAAAAAGGTTGTGCTGGTAGATGATGTCTTGTATACAGGTAGGAGTATAAGGGCCGCAATAGATGGTCTAATCGACTTTGGAAGACCAGGGATGATTCAGTTAGCGGTGTTGATAGATCGAGGACACAGGGAACTCCCTATCCGTGCCGATTATGTTGGTAAAAATGTCCCTACCTCTAGACAGGAATCGGTAAAGGTTATGTTGGTTGAGGAAGATGGTATAGATAAGGTGATTATATAGATTTTCATATAACAAATTACACAAGGCTATAAGGAGAAATCCGTGGTAGCCACAGGCTTTAGCCTGCGTATGCTGAGTTAGTACGTCGTCGAGGATTTCGACTGATAACGCAGTGTAATTTGTTATATGAAAATCTATAGGAGGGGAAATGAGGCTTGCAAGGAAGGATATAATAGGTCTTAAGGAGATGGATAAGGATGAGATATCCCTTATACTGGATACATCAGAGTCGTTGAAGGAGATTTCAGAGAGGGATATAAAAAAGGTCCCCACATTGAGGGGGAAGACTGTTATAAATCTCTTCTATGAACCAAGCACAAGGACGAGGACATCATTTGAGCTCGCTGGTAAACGTCTGAACGCTGATGTTGTAAATATCACTACCTCTAATAGCAGTGTGGTCAAGGGGGAGACCCTGAGGGATACGGTTCAGAATATAGAGGCCATGAATCCAAATATTATAGTAATAAGACATTCTGCCCCGGGCGTACCCAATTTTATAGCTAATATACTTAAAAGCTCTGTTATAAATGCCGGTGATGGGGCACATGAACACCCCACACAGGCACTGCTTGATCTATATACCATAAGGGAAAAAAAGGGTAGATTGGAAGGGTTAAAGGTAGCTATTATCGGTGATATAGCACACAGCAGGGTTGCGAGGTCTAATATCTATGGGATGCACAAGATGGGGATGGATGTGACTGTTGCAGGAGCAGCAACAATGATGCCTCTCCATATAGAAAGGATGGGTGTTAAGGTAACCACAGACATAGATAAGGCCATAGAAGGTGTTGATGTAATCATGATGTTGAGGATTCAGATGGAGAGACAGATGGGAAACCTCTTTCCATCATTGAGAGAGTATTCGCGATTGTTCGGTTTAAATCTTGACAGACTAAAGAGGGCTAAAGAGGATGTAATAATAATGCATCCTGGTCCTGTAAACAGGGGGGTAGAGATATCACCTGAGGTGGCTGATGGCCCTCACTCCCTGATCCTTGATCAGGTAACAAATGGTGTTGCTGTGAGGATGGCCCTATTATATTTGTTAGCAGGAGGATTTGAAGTAAGCAGTAAGGAATAAGGGCTTGTGCAAAAATAAATTACCATTATTAGAGTTTATCTGGTAACGGTAGCCACAGGCTTTAGCCTATAAGTGTTAACTTAAGGGTTAATTTTATTGACAATTGGCTATTGACAATTCACAATTCACAATTAACAATTTTATTAAACCAGAAACGCTTTAAGTTCTTAATTGTCAATTGCTAATAGCCAATTGTTAATTGTAAATGACTCTAAAAATAAGTCGAATTACTTTTAAGTTAACGCTTATGCCCTTGATGGGGGAGGGCAGGGGGGGTGATTCAATTTTTCATTCTCCTTTATACCAACTTGTCGGCATGATTGTTTCTTTTGGTATAATCTTGTTTCCAGAAGTTTTTGCACTGGAAACAAGATTCAATATTCCGTTTACTATGGCAGCGGCCACTGGGCTACCACCCTTTCTCCCGAGCGATGTTATAAATGGATAGTTCATATGTAAAAGCACCTCTTTTGACTCAATAGCCTTGACAAAGCCTACAGGAACGCCGATAACAAGTTCAGGAGAAAATATCCTATCCTTTATAAGTCTCATAACCTTGTAAAGTGCAGTGGGGGCATTGCCAACAGCCACAATGCCGATATCTTTTGTGGCACCAATCTCAATTGCGATCTCAGAGCGGGTCTTTCCTGTGCGTTGGGATTCTTCAAATATCTCAGGGCTTGATATATTGCATATAACCCTGCCACCGTATCTTTTAATCGTCCTTTTGTTTATCCCTGCCTCTACCATGCTGACATCTGCGAGGATATTCTTTCCCTCCTTTATCGCACGTATGCCTGCCTTTATAGCCTCTGGGTGAAACCTCATGTTCTTTGAAAAATCAAAATCCCCTGTGGCATGAATAACCCTTTTGACTATAGACATTTCAAGGTCTGAAAAACTTGTCTCCTCAAGCTCTGACTCAATTATCTCGATGCTTTTTTCTTCTATCTCATTGGGTTTGAGAGGATTTACCTTCACACCATCTTTGCCCGTTCTCTCAAGGATAACCTTTGCAATATTTTCATGAATACCAAGGGGCTCGGTAAGGGAAAACTCGACTTCAGGGTATTGTCTACTTACATCCCTTATCATCTCTCCTATATCTTCCTGAAAATGTCTTCCTTTATAAAGAAAATAGGGATGGATTATTATCTTCTTTGCAAGATCGGAAGAGCACACGTCTGAACTCCAGTCACATTCCTTTATCTCGTATGCCGTCTTCTGCTTGAAAAAAAAAAAAATAAATAAATTTATAAACTCCACTTTCCTTATTATAATGTCATATTCAATGAACCACGAGAAATGTACTTGATCACACTGTGTGCGAACATCATAC
>CAJVYE010000150.1 GCA_913009285.1 uncultured Nitrospirota bacterium
GCTCTTCCGATCTCTATTTTAACCGCACAGACGCTGAGACGCAGAGAATAATTTTTTACTCTGCATCTCAGCGTCTCTGCAGTTAGCTTAAAGTATCATATTCACAATATAATATCAAAACAAAAATCATCCAACAATTTCCTCTAATTCCCTTTTGATTTTGTTTAGTTTCTCCTTTTCTAAAATCTTACGACCCTTCAAATCAGTAACATAAAATACATCTATCGCCTTGTTAGCCTCTGTGGATATCTTTGCTACATATATATCTATTCCCAGACCAAAGAGGGCATTGGTTATTGTATACAACGCCCCCAGCCTATCCTGGAATATCACCTCTATTACAGTATGGATATCTGATGTCTTATTATCAAGAATCACCTCTGTGGGGATTTTAAATCCCTTACCTCTCTCAGGAGATACATACCTCTGACGGGATGCAAGGAGTTTCTTTACATCCTTCCTCCCATCTAAGACACTAATTAGATCATTCTTTATTCTATTCCACAGTTCATCATCTAAAATGGGCTTTCCACCTATCCAGGATACCTGAAGTGTGTCTATAGCAATGCCATCACTTCTAGTATATATCTGTGCGCCCAATATATTTAGATTCTTAGAGGTAAGGGTCCCTGCTATCTTTGAAAATGTACCTGCCTTACCCATGGTACAGACCATAAGTTCCGAGTATCCTACCTCAAGATTATGGGAATACTCCATTGCCAACGTGCTATCTTTAAGTCTATTAGTCAATCTTATATGTCTTACGATCTTCTCAGTTGCTGTTGATAATATGTATTTACCAGGCATGGCGTTGAAGTATCTATTAATCTCTTCCTCATCTATCTCACCTGCCAATTTCCTCAAGACATCCTCTCTGATCTCAGATATCATGGTATCGTCAGTAACCCTCTCTGTCTCATCCATGGTCATAAAACTGTAAGTCCTGAAGTAGAGCTCCCAGAGAAGCGCCCCTTTCCATACAGACCACACATCCTTGGCAACAGCCCTTGTATCAGCATAGGTAAGGAGATAGAGCCTCTTGAGATTCTCTACATCCTTTACCTTTTGTGTAAACTCCACAATCGTCTTCTGATCATGCATATCCCGGCGCTGTGCAATATGATTCATCAATAGATGGTTTTTTATAAGAAAATTTACATCCTCTATTGATATCCCATATCCTAGACCAAGACGATCCATAATGATCCTAGCTATCTCAGAGCCCTTTTCAATATGTCCTTTCCCCTTCCCCTTACCGATATCGTGAAATAATAATGCAAGCCTTACAACCTCTGGCCTTAAGAGTTCCTTATATAATCTTGACAACTCTATTACTCCACCTTTATTTGTATCAGTTAACTCATCCAGGTATCCTATTGAACGGAAGGTATGCTCATCTACTGTATACTGATGATAACAATCACTATGTATAAGATGGGTCAGATCATTAAATTCAGGGATATATTTCCTCAAAACCCCTAACTCGTGCATACTTCTTAAGATCTCAGCCAGATTTTTGCCCTTTAACAGAGATAAAAATATATTACTACACTCACCTGATCTTAACAGATCCCCATCAACAAGAGGGAGGGTAGATCTTATCACCTTTTTGGTGAAGTCATTCAACCCCATCTCAAGTCTCTGACAATACAAAAATACCTTTAATAGAAGTGTGGGGTTTTCTTTAAATATATCTATATTAAAATCCTTTATATAAATCTCATTATAACAGGATACAAACCCATCCCCGATATCCTTCTGCCTCAGAAACCTAAAGGCCTTTTTTCTCTTTTTGTATGTCTTACACCTATCTATAAGGTCAATTGAGAAGTTATGCATATTAGTGGCATGAATATAGTAATCCTGCATAAAAAGTTCTACTGCTGAACGGATACCAATATCCCTATAACCTAAGCCTTTTGCCATGTCTACCTGAACCTCAAAGGCAAGGACATCATTCCTATTACTGTAGGTAAAATGTAATCCATTTCTTATCATCAGTAGAAAGTCAAGAGCCTTTGTGGCTATCTTTAATTCTTCTCCATCAATTATCCCTCTTTCATTAATAGCCTTTAAATCCCTTAGCCCAAATCTGGCTAACGAGACCCAGATGGCATTGTGAAAATCCCTTAGCCCCCCAGCCCCTTCCTTTATATTCGGCTCAGAGACACTCACGGTGTTACAATAGGCAGAGTATATTTTTTCTCTCTCAGCTATCTTACTATTGATATAGGAATCGACCTCTTTTCTTACAACTTCTCTATTGAATGAATTATAAAATTCGTTGAATAACTCCTTATTGCCTATAATAAATCTTGACTCCATCATCGCTGTCTTTGCTGTGATGTCTGATTTTGCAATTCTGAAACAATCCTTTATAGATCTAGTGCTGTGTCCGATCTCAAATCCTATATCCCACAGGAGTGATACCATATTCCTCGCTACCCACCTGGTGAACTCATCTATATTCTTCCCGTATAAAAAGAGGATATCTACATCAGAATAGGGGTTCAGATCACCTCTTCCATAACCACCAATTGCTGCAATCACACATGATTGATTACCCCTGCCATTAATCTTATCAAAGCTTTCTGAGAGCACACAAAAAACCTTTTTTATCACATCATCGACAATCATAGTATTTGCCTTAACCACATCTCTGCCACTTGCGCCCTGGTAATAGGATGTCTTTACCTTTTCTTTTTCTCTCTCTATAAGTTCCCTCATAGACTTTATATATTTAATTCTCTCTTTGAGTAGATTGACATCATTATATCCATTATCACTATAATCAGTGCGCTCATGCATAATCAATTTTTCAAGTAATTTTCTCATTACGTTTATTCCTCCGGCTCTTTTCCTTAGGGACTGTAAAATAATAACTTTTACAGTCCCTTAAATCGAAAATGACCCGTCCCGTCCCTATGCCCGAGGATGAGATTTATCATAAACCTCTCTTAGCCTCTCTTTTAGCACATGTGTATATATCTGTGTAGTGGAAATATCAGCATGACCCAGCATCTGTTGTACCGACCTCAGATCTGCACCCCTCTCCAGGAGATGAGTGGCAAATGAGTGTCTCAGGGAATGTGGACTAATCCTGCTCTTTATACCAGCAAATTTACCATATTTCTTGATTATCTTCCAGAATCCCTGACGCGACATCTTCTTACCAGAGTGATTTGCAAAAAGCTCCGGGATACTCATCCCCTTAAGCAATTTCTGTCTTGAGTGATTCAAATATCCTATGATCTTTTCCTTTGCTGACTCCCCTATAGGAATTATCCTCTCCTTTGAACCCTTCCCGAATGAGATAAGGTAGCCTACATCTATATTCACATCATTCAACTTAAGTGATATCAGTTCTGAGACCCTAACACCTGTAGCATAGAGGACCTCTAGCATTGCCATATCCCTTATCCCATAAAGGCTATCTTTATCTGGCTGGCTAAGCAATCTATCCACTTCTTGAATAGTTAGCACATCAGGGAGTTTCCGCCATGATCTTCGTGACTCAATATTCACTGTGGGATCATCTTCAAGAAACCCCTCGTTTAACATAAAACGGTAGAAGACCCTTATTGAGACAAGGTGCCGTACTCTAGAGGATGAAGATAACCCCTCTTTCCTCAGGTTCATCAAATACGAGGTGATATCACTTCTCCTTATTTTCTTCAAGTCATTTATTATATTATACCCTATAAATGTAAGAAATCTAAGCATATCTCTGTAATATGCATCGATTGTATTCCTCGACAATCTCCTCTCAATAACAAGATAATTTACAAATTTATCTAAGATATCGTTCATCTAAAAACACACCCTCACCTTTGGGAGAACCCTGAACTCTCTCTGGAAATCATGTTAAAACCACAAAGACACAAAGGACACAAAGAGAATTGACTTCTTTGTGTCCAGATCGGAAGAGCCACGTCTGAACTCCAGTCACATTCCTTTATCTCGTATGCCGTCTTCTGCTTGAAAAAAAAAAAAAAAACAAAAAAAGAATCAAAAGAAAAAAAAGAAAAAAAAAAAAAATACAATAACAGAATATGTCACAAACATCAAAAAAAATGTATAATGAGTAAATCAA
>CAJVYE010000151.1 GCA_913009285.1 uncultured Nitrospirota bacterium
ATGCATGAAATCAGCGCCACAGGCGGCGTAGCTTCAATAGCTTTGACCACAGAAATATTTCAATATTCTTTGCCCAAAGAAAGTATATTCTCAATACTACTTTATTAAAAAATACTATTTCTACAATCTTTATATAGTCTTTGAATAATATTAATATTATTATCGCAAAAGAGGGAGAGGTAGATAACAAAGATTTTGATGAATTTAGGGACTGGGATGAGATATGAAAATACCAGGTTATCTTTGAGCGAGTCCTGAGGTGTCTTGATATGTTAAGGGTCTTTAGACATTATATTTCATTGAGATTAATAGGTGTAATAACCATAGATACAGCAATCCTTGTTGGATCGATTTATATAGCTCTATTGTTGAGATTACAAGGTTACCCTTCTTATCATGATAGTATCCCCTATATCTTCCCAAAGGCAGTTATCTTTGCCTTGATATGCCAATTTGTTTTATATTTGGTAGAGATGTATGACATAGAAAAGGAGTTTATATATTATAATGCTATCATAAAGATATTGATCTCTCTTGTTTCTGCCTTATTGCTGCTAGGGGTCGTATACTATATTATCCCATCCCTTCAGATAGGGATGGGAATTATTATAATAGCCTTTATCTCATCGTATATATTGCTTGTCCTTTGGAGGACATTCTTTAATAAGGCATTTAGATTCGGCCGATTGAATGAGAATGTGCTCATTATGGGAACAGGAAAAAGCGCAGATGTTGTGATAGAACTATTATCCAATGGATATAATCCTGGCTATCACCTTGTCGGGCTTGTGGATGATTCCAACAAGAATGGTAAAGGTTCCAAAGAGGTCAATGGAATAAAAATATTGGGAGAATCAAAAGATCTATTTTCAATAGCTATGAAGACAGTGGTAAAGAAGATTATTGTTTCGGTTGATGACAGAAGAGGATCATTACCTATGGGCGAGGCGCTGGAGTGCAAGTTGAGGGGTATAGATGTAGTCGATATGCCCACCTTTTATGAACAGTTAACAGGTAAGATATTTATAAAAGACCTGAGACCGAGCTGGTTGATATTTTCAGATGGATTCAAGAACAATGCCTTTACAAAGGCTCTTAAGAGAGGTATGGATATTATCTTTTCGTTTGTTGGTCTTATAATCCTCTCTCCTCTTATGCTTTTAATTGCGATCATGATAAAGATTGATTCAAAGGGATCTGTATTGTTCAAACAGAAGAGGGTAGGGGAGAGCAATAAGGAATTTGTATTGTTGAAATTCCGTTCTATGATTTATAATGCAGAAAACAAAAGTAGACCTGTATGGGCCAGTAAGGATGACAGTCGTGTCACGCGTATCGGGAGGTATCTCCGAAATGCGAGGATGGATGAAATCCCACAACTAATAAATGTGCTGAAAGGGGAAATGAGTTTTGTAGGACCAAGACCTGAACATAAGTTCTTTGTGTCAGATTTTCAGGAAACAATCCCTTTTTATATACAGAGACATACAGTGAAACCAGGTATCACAGGATGGGCGCAGGTCAAATATTCTTATGGAAGCTCTGTAGAGGATACTATTGAAAAACTCCAGTATGATCTATATTATATAAAGAATATATCTATATTTCTGGATGGTCTGATATTTTTGCAAACAGTAAGGGTTGTATTATTTGGAAGAGGAGCAAGGTAAGGACTCGCTCAAAATTTAATTGCGGGAAAAGATGGATATGTAATGCAATATGATCTATATTATATGAAGAAAATATCTATATACGTGGATGGTCTGATATTTGCATACAGTAAGAACAGTAAGAGTTGTATTATTTGGAAGAGGAGCAAGGTAAAAGAGGCCTAAGGTTCAAGATGCAAGGCTTAAGGTATAAGGTTAGAGGTTGGAGGTTGAAAGAATAAAGCGAAAAAAATAACCTAAAACTTCCAACCTTAAGCCTTTAACCTTATTTAGAGGAGAACGAATGACCAGGAAGATATTATTATTGATATTCATCACCTTTATAATATACTCCTCAAAGGTAATTGCGGGAGAAGATGGATATGTGATAGGCGTAGAGGACGTTTTGGAGGTAACGATGGCATGGGGAAATCAGACCCTTTCACATACGGTTACAGTACCTCCTGATGGAGAGATATCTCTACCCATGATAGCGGATGTTCAGGCAAAGGATCTCTCTTTGATTCAACTAAAGGAGAGTATCACGAAGAGATTAAATGAATTTGTCTATAATCCTGATGTAACCATTATAGTGAAAGAAATAAAGGGCAAGAAAGTTGCCCAAAGCATGTCTCCCCATGAGCCAGCAAAAGAAATAAAGGGTAAGAAAGTTGCCCCAAGCATGCCTCCCCATAAGCCAGCAGTAATTACCGAGGAGGATATATATCTTATAGGGGTAGAGGACGTTTTGGAGGTAACAGTATGGGGAAACCAGGACCTCTCACATACGGTTACAGTACGTCCTGATGGAAAGATATCTCTGCCACTGATAGATGATATTCAGGCAGAAGAACTCTCGCCAATTCAACTGAGGGACAGTATTACAAAGAGGGTAAAGGAATTTGTCGATGATCCTGACGTAACCGTTATAGTGATAGAGATAAACAGCTTCAAGATATTTATCAACGGAGAGGTTGCAAGACCAGGTATGTATAAATTACAGAGCAAGACAACGATCCTTGAGGCAATACCATTGGCAGGAGGGTTTACGCCTTGGGCATCACCCAATCGGATTACAGTAGTAAGGAAGGGCAAAGAGGGCGAAAAGAGGATCCGGGTGAAATATAATAAGATAATCAAAGGGAAGGATATAGAAGGAAATATCCTTCTCAAACCAGGAGATACGATTATTGTCCCCAGGAGTCTTTTTTAAATTTATCTTTCTTTTTTTAATCATCATGGTCTCTGATGTATGGGGTGATGTGAGATTTATTCCATCTATTGCTCTCTCAGAGGTCTATGATGATAATATATTTTTTAGGTCAGATGAGGAAGATGACTTTATCACAACAATCTCACCCGGGATAAGATTTCTATACACTACAAAATACTCCAGCTTAAGTTTAGATTACACAGCAGGTTTTGAACGTTTCGCTAGGCGGACAGAACAAAACAATGTAAGACAGTCTCTCTTGTTTGACCACACATCACAACCTCTCTATTTTCTCAAGTATGGTCTTAGTGACAGATTCAGCATTGCACGAAATAATAGGCTGGGGTATGAGTTTGATCCTGAAGGACTGAGGACTGTTAGCACAAGGACAAGAACGAAGAGGGTATCGAATAACCTGGGAGCCTATATAGAATCGACTATGTGGACAAGACTCATTCCCAGAATCAATTACTCTAATATAATCAGAGATGTCTCTGTTGGTTCTGAGCTGGATGAGAGGCAGGATATAATAGAGAGCAATATTGCCTATTTGACAAATCCTGATCGTGATAACAGGATATATGTTTCATATATTGCTGGCTTTTACCGATATGATAGAAACAATGAGGACTCTGTAAGGGATGATCGTGATGTTGACAGGTATAGTATTGGTATAGGGTATACTCATCACTTAACTCCATCTTTGTCAACCGATATCAGTGGTGGAATAGGAGGAGTTGGACTGGCGTATCCTGGTGATATTGATGATACAGATTACCTTGCTTCTGTGCGTATGGATAAATCTTTTCCTGATGGCGGACTTTCCCTCCGCTATAGTCGTGATATAAGGTCAGGGGGAGGATTCGGTGGTGCAGTAATCTCAGATGGCGTCTATCTGACATTTGATCATGGTATCACTGGTGACCTTTCAGCAAGTGTGAGAAGCAGATATGTTACAAACAGATTCAAGGATATAGGCATAGTGGCGGATAGGAATGATAATGAAATATGGTCTGGCGGGTCTGATATACGCTACAATATATCCAGCTTGTGGTTGACAACACTTTCGTATACATTTATATTAAATAAGTTCGAAGGTGATGGAGAAGGACTTCGATCAGACACTCAATTTCAGAGTATGGCTGTATTTTTTGATTTTCCTATAAGAGAATGGCTTAATATAGGTCTCAATTACTCCTATTCAAAGAATATTATATTAGGTAATGATGTC